>NZ_CAJHBN010000005.1:0-198353 GCF_904846655.1 Psychrobacter sp. NC44
GGTTTGTTTGTACCAACTTAATCTGCTCTTTCTCATATGACTATCCTAGATTATTTTACTTATCTAGGACAGCCCCTAAATTAAAGTATCTTGATAAAGAAATTGCGCATCGCCGACAAGTCGCGAACGCTTATCTTGAAGGCATTAAAAATAAAGCAATCATCTTACCTACTCAGGAAAATGATAGCGCCCACGTTTGGCATGTTTTTGTGATTCGCTGTAAACATAGAGATGCGCTACAAACATACTTAGCTGAAAATGGGATTCAGGCACTGATACATTATCCTATTCCGCCACATCAGCAACCTGCTTATAAAGAGTGGAATAAGCTTAGCTATCTCATTTCTGAAAAAATGCATGATGAAGTGTTAAGTTTACCAATAGGGCCTACCATGACTATGGAAGACGTCACTACAATTATTCAGAGATGTAATGATTTTTGGATGTATTCTGAATAATTTGATTACGACAACGGGAGTTAAACCAGTTATCTAATACGGCCGTCTTTTATGATGCAAATTGTTTTAATTTTATTATGGATTAGCAATAAAGGAATTGAATGAGTCTTATAAGTATAATTGTACCAATGCATAATGAGCAAGAAAATATAAAAAGCTGCATTGAAACTCTCAAGAATCAAAAAAATCAAAATTTTGATGTTGTTTTCGTTGATGATGGATCGACTGACCACACTTTAAGAGTCATTAAAGATCATTTGGCATTGGGGGTTAGCTTTAACTATAAAGTTTTTGAGCAAGAAAATAAAGGTGCAGCCCAAGCCAGAAGATTAGGCATAGAAAATGCTTCTACTGAGTTTATACTGTTTCTAGATTGTGATGATAGTCTCTCAGAAAATATGATAAGTGAAGTTTATAAAACTTATCATAGTAATCTAGATGTAGACATAGTTATACCGGAGATGTTAATTGAAAATAAAAATAAATTTTGGAATAAGCTCTGTTTTTATACATTAGATAATGAGCTGGATCCTATTGAATGTATAGTAAATTCTTTAAATGGATGGCATGTACATGGTTGCTTTGCTATTAGAAAGGAAGTTATTAAGAAAAGCTATAAAGATTACGAAAAGTATAATATTAATAACGATAATTACATAAATAATGATGAAGTAATAACAAGGTTAAATTTTTTCAACTCAGAAAAAATAATAAGAATTTCATCAGTGTATTATTATCACTACAATTTTCTTTCTACTACTCAGAAAGTGAATGATAATCATTATTTGATGTTAAGAAATGCATTTATTTTAAATGATATTTTCTTAGACCAGCCGAAAATATATGCGAGTACTAAAGATAATATAGTATATGTCCTATGGAGTACTTATAGCTATATGCGTAAACATAAGACAGAGCTTAGAAATAAGGCAGATTGGAAAAAAGCTATAATTGAAGGTATGAGTAAAATTAATTATTCTGGACTGTTCAGTACAATAAAGTTCACGAGAAAAATAAGATTAATTTTTTTTAGAATAACAAATTTATTATGAGTCTTGATATGTCAAAACCTTTAGTTTCCGTAGTGATACCTTGCTATAACCATGAAGATTTTGTCCAAGCTTCTATCCAAAGTGTCATAAATCAAACATACGAAAATATAGAACTTATTATCATAGATGATGGCTCAAAAGATGGATCGTTTGCAAAAATTGAAGAGATGACAAAGTTATGTGAGCAACGCTTTGTTAATTTTGAGTTTAGATCTAGACCAAATAAAGGTTTGAGCGCTACTTTGAATGAAGCCATCGAGTGGTGTCAGGGAGAGTATTATTCTGGTATCGCTTCAGATGATGTCATACTGAGTCATAAGCTTAAGGTGCAGGTCGAGTTTCTAAATAGTCACCATAATGTTTTAGCGGTGTTTGGCGGTGTTCAGCATATTGATGAAAATGATAAAATAATAGCAACCAGCTTAAGTAAATCAAGATATTATGATTTCAAAAGAATAATAATGCACAAGTTTGACCTGCCTGCAGTGACACAGCTGATTAGACTCCAAGCATTAAAAGAAACTGGTGGCTATGATTCCAGCATCGTTTTAGAAGATTGGTACATGTGGCTAAAATTAACAAAGCATGGCAGGATTTATTATATGAGTGAAATATTTGCTTTATATAGACAACATGATAATAATTTTTCAAAAGATTCAGAAAAAATGAAACAGGGTAGACTGGATGTATTAATTTTTTTTAAGGATTCAAAATATTATAATAAAGCGCTGGCCAATATAAAGTGGTTTAATACTAAAAAACAGTATGAAGAAAGCAGTAATAAAATAAAATATTCACTAAAGCTATTTTCTATCAAGCCATTTAAAACTGCGAATTATTTTTTCAAGAAATTTGTAAAGATAATAAAACTGTCTTTAAAGTAAATAAATTTTTATATCTATTTAGATGTACTTAAGGAGAAACCATTGAGAGTTTTACATTTTGTCACGGGCGGTTTCTCTGGAGCTACAAAAGTAGCTGTTGACTTGATCGCGGCACACAATCAATTACCTTCAATTGAGAGTTTATTGGTATTACGTCGCAAAAGTACAACAGTAGCGGAAAAGCTAAAAGGATTGGATGACAAAAATATCGAGTATCAAGTAATCACAGGTGCGACCCATATAACGACAATACTGGAGCTAAAAAATCTATGTGAACAATGGCGGCCAGATATTTTAGTTGCTCATGGATTTCCTGAGCATTTGTTAGGGCGTCGAGCAGGATTACTGGCTAAAGTTCCTCATTTAATCCAAGTTGAGCATAACTCTAGAGAGCGTTATACTCCTTGGAAGCTTTACCAAACACGCAAACTAAGTAAATATACCGATAGAGTGGTCGCGGTTTCACAAGGGGTTGCAAAAACCTTGTCTAATCAAGGCCTACAGTCACCTATCCAAGTAATCTCAAATGGCATCGATACCACGCGATTTGGAGGAGATAATCTATCGCCTATAAGTGCTAGACCACAAGACTTGATTATGGTTGGTAGATACGCAAAGAGTAAGGATCATGTTACCTTAATTGAGGCAATGCATAAGCTCAAAAAACAAGGAGTCATCCCACATTTAACGCTGGTAGGCACTGGGCGTGAGCGTTATAAGAAAGAAGTTATGCAACTGGTGCAACAATACGCCTTAGAAGACCAAATTAAATTTATAGACTATAGTAACGAAGTTGATAAATTACTGCTAAATCATAAAATATTTGTGATGTCTAGTAGGTTCGAAGGACTAAATCTCGCTGTAATAGAGGCAATGGCGAGCGGCTGCTTAATTATTGGAAGTGAGGCAGTAGGGGTAGAAGAGCTAATAAATCACGAAAAAGACGGATTTCTTTTTCCTATTGGAGATGCTAGCAAATTGGCTGCTACGATATCATCGGTATTATCTAATCCTGCGGAGTATCAGCAATTAGCATCAGCTGCACGACAAAAGGCTTTACACTCATATAGTAAAGACCATATTACTCAAGGCTATCATGAATTATTTGGAGAGTTACTCAAAAAATAAGCTATCTATTTGATAGTTATTTTATTTTGGTAATCATTAATCTGGTTTTTAATATGCTTTTCAATTTTTCTAACGTTACGACTATTAATGCTTTTACTCATGGCTCTAAAAGGTATAAGTAGCTTTTCGCCAATACCATCGACCAGTACGAATTCAGGAAAGCCTCTTCTTTGTTCGGTATACATAATTCCTGCGATATTAACTTCACCAAATACAACATGCTGCTCTACGCATTCATTGAATAGGGCATCTAAAGCAATAGCATGCTTATCCTCAAAACTATGGTTTGTTGCAATCTCATATAGTGAGGTTGCCGTACCATTCGGATCTAGAACTCTTTCAGTTACCAAACCTAAACCTTGGTCAGTAGGCACAAAACCGTAGACCGTTTCGATAGGAAAGGTAAAGTTAAAATTAGCATAGTTATTTTTACATAGCTGTAAATATTGTAATAACTCTCTGCGAAACTGTCTGTAAATACCTTGTGATCGATGTGCTCGCAAGTGATGCTGACCTGCTCTACCACCAGTCGCTGTTGCATGCTCTGTCTTCATTATTTTAATGACTTTCTCTAAGTCATCGGGATACTCATAAACCTTTTTTTGCGTACCTTCTCCCAGTAATCTGAGGTTTTTCACTAAAAACATTTTTGTTACCTGCTAGGTTTATAAAAAACCTGTAAATAAGACCTGTAAAATATTCGCTAGATAAAATGACATTGCGCTTATTTAGTCGTTAATAATAATTTTCTGAGTCTGATTTTATTTGGATGATTAACATACAGTATAGTTAGTCCTAAATAAAAAGAGTACAATTATTCCAGTAACACTGTATTTACTTTATAGTAGATTGACTATAGATTATTTAAAAGGAATATTTTCAGCAGACAGCGCTTTTTTCATCTGTAAAGCAAGCCTACTAACTTCTCTTTTTAGTTTATAAGTGAAAGGTTTCTTTATTTTATTTACTTTGTTGCTGCGATCTGTCATTAATGAGCCTGGCAATAACAATGCTGAGTTAGCACCGCACAATATAATTTCTTGTATGCATAGAGCAGGCGTCATTTGGTAAATAGGTTCTAAACCTTCACTCAGAAAAGTATCAAACATCAGCTCATCTATTGGTATTAACTTGTTTTTAGTAAAATAATCAAAGTAAAGCTTAGCACCATGTAATGATAAAATATAGCCACCTGAACCTAAATGAGTACCCTTTAATTGAGCAAGGTATCTTTTTTCAGCGATAACCTCATATCTATCGGAAGACAAAAGTATTTTATCATTGACCGTCTCAGTTTTTATAATATGCCATGTAGGCTGAATCCAATCTGTCGTATTTAATAAATATTCAGCATCTTCGCCCAAATAGACATCATCTTCAAAGATAGCCAGATAGGGTATGCTTTCGTCAATCATTTTTTGCCAAATTGAGACATGACTCATCATACATGCCAGCTCACCACCACTAAGATTGCTACTTTCAAAGTTTGTACAGAGTTTTTTAGCATAAGCTTCAGCCACACTTGGCGTAAGCGCATCAAAAAATTCAAAGTTGATATTATGTTTGTTAAACTCAGTTTTGATGTGTTCTCTTCTGTCTATAGCAGCAGTTAAGCTGATAACAGTATTTTTCATAATATAAGTACTATTTATGTGAATATAAGTTTTTAATGGCAAGTATTTTGTTGTGCAATATTCTTTGCTTCTTTTTTAGGCTATAAGACCAGTCTCTATTCTCTAACTCTTTACGTTGTATATTTTTTGCTTTTGCTTCACTCCAAATATCACTGTCCATATCTGAGGGAGTTACCAATGCTGGCCAAACCCCCAAACCTTTAGCGCTTTGGCTGAGCCAGTTTTGAAAAAACACATCAACTGGCATGGTAATCATTTTGCCTTTTTCTATAAATTCTTCTGCCCCTTTTCTGGACCATATCAAGCCCAAGCCTAAAATAGGAAAATAATAAGCATGCCACAAAGTATGGTTATTGATTTGGGTAATATCTTTCGTTATCTTTTTTTTATTAGCGGCAATATTGATTAAATGCCACTCTAAATTTTTATTGGCGTACAAAAAATCTAACAACTGCGTGGTAACGCTCTTAAAATTATCAGACAACTGCATATCATCTTCTAAAACGATTAGGTAGTCTGCATCGCTCTCTAAAAATGCCGACACACAATGATAGTGGCTAAGATAGCAACCGATCTCGGAGTTTAAAAGGCTACGACCGAGAGTCTGCCTTGCTTGCTGGTCGTCATAATTTTCAAAGCTAGACAGTGATTTGCCACGTCCATCAAAAGCAGGAAACCTCTCAAAACTCCAATCGATACTATCGAGTTGCTTTTTAGCATTCTCTAAGCGCTCATGGCTACCATCAAGGTTGATTAGGTAGGTTTGTACTTTCATTGTTTTCCTCAAGTATTGATATGCTGTGATACGTTTATTCTTTACAGTTCTGTATTTTAAACCGTTCAGTATAAATTCGTCACTACTACTGCCAATAATCTTTTAGCCAAGGACTTGGTTTAACATGACGATACCATTTACCGCCGCTACCATTGATGGCATCTGGCGGATTAATCTCACCATGAAAGATGACAATCTTTGCGCCATCCGGCAGAGTAGGCGCACGCACAAAGTTAAAGGGAATAGGGGCGATGCATTGGTACTTGAAGCTGACACACCACGTTTTATCCCAATACTCTAAATGATGATGCTCACGTAAATAGTTAGATAGATAAGCCTGCTCATGGCGCACTTGGGTACGAATGGTGGCAAAGTTACGCTCAAAGTTTGCGAGCAAATCAGGATAGGTGTTCATGCCAATATTGAAACGATAAACAGAGCTATTACCAATCATTCGCCACGGTTTTTTCCAATCACGGATAATCACCACGCTGTCTTTGTGCTGAGCTTGATAGGTAAAAAAGGCATCTATGTTGTCAACAATAACAATGTCGATATCTAAAAATAAAGCCACACCTTTAAGGCCATATAGTTCAGGTTTGAAAGTCGTGAGTTTTTTCCAACCACGCTCAGGACCGGCAGGCAAATCCATCTCTGGAATAGGATGGCAAGTCACAGCAGGGTCGATACCGCTACTATCATCAGTGAGGCAGATCATTTGGAAGTCTAAGGTCAAATGGCGACTGACCATATTATAAAGACGGTTGACGTACTCAGCGCCGTATTTGTCACCCCATTTCATACAGATAACATAACGCTGCTCAGCAGTGCTGCTGCGTGCGTGCGTGTGGTCTGTCGATGAGGTATTGGTTACGTCAGTTGCCATAATGCACTCATATTAATATAAATAAAAAATATTTAGGGCGTGTTCTCATTTTTTACATGGTGATAAAAATGAGATAAATTGTCGCCAAATGAAAAAATAGCGCAGACAATATCGAGCTATTGACTGAATATTTGACGCTATTTGGCAAAATTTAGTCATCTCTAATCCATTTATAAGACGATCGATTGAACTGAGGACACGCCCTAGTAACGTCTAAGGGTACAAAAGTCAGCCAATATTATCACAGCTATGATTCACGAGCTCTCTAAACGTTTGGCTAATTGTAAGGTCATTGTTCATGGCTCATTGCCAGCGCGCGTGGTTGTGTCATGAACGTTTTGATCAGCCCGCTTGTTGTCACGAATGAATTTGGCCAAAGTTTCTTCATCAACGTTGTAAGGATTTCCTAATGCGGGAATATGTTTGAAACGTCGATAGCCCCACATATAGTGACTGCATTTTTCTTCAATCATCTGTTGCATGGCTTGGTTAAGTGCATAAGCGGCGGTCTCAGCATGACGATCATAAAGTGCTGGATCATCAAGCTTATAACAATAGATGTCAAATCCACGACCATCGTCACGGCGAATACAAGATAAGCCGACCAAGGCACATCTGGTTTTACTAGCAAGTTTAGAAGCAAGCGTACTGGTTAGCGTTTTAATACCAAAAAAGGGCACAACCACGCCGCCCGAAGGGTCGGGAACATGATCGGGTAAGACGATACTAAAGCCACCTTGTTTGAGGGTTTTAAATATGGCTTTCACACCGCTACCATCGGTTGGTACTAGGGTCGCATTAAGCCTTGAACGCCCTTGTAACACAAAGTTGTTGGTAATGTCACCTTTGACAGGTTTGTACATAATGGTTGGGGAACCAAATTGATTGAGCCAAGCGTTCATCATCTCCCACGTACCAAGATGCGGCACGATAGCGAGCATGCCGTTGGCACTCGCAAGTCCTTCTAATAAAATGTCTTTATTATGAACGTCGCGAATCTGAGCGATACTCCACTCAGGTGGCATGGCCCAGCTTTTAATCGATTCAATACTGGTCAAACACTGGTGATAAATAATCTCTTTGGTTAACACTTGTTTTTGCACATTAGTCAGCTTAGGCGCAATTAACGCCAAATTGATACTGACTGTACGCATGATACTCAAATTGGGTATCTTGATAATCACCCACGCAACAAAACGTGCCAGTATCTGCAAGACAGACAATGGCACGATTTTAAAAATGTGATACGGATTCATAACCATTCACACGGTGATGAATCACGTAATAAGTACTGAAAAAAATATCCGGACATCGTTAGACCATTTATTGCGCAGGTTTGTTGGTGTCAGCCTGTGCTTTTTCGCGCACACGGATACCAAGATCACGTAGCTGCTTGCTATCAACTTCAGCAGGTGCTTGAGTTAGTGGGCACTCAGCAGTTTTGGTTTTCGGGAAAGCGATAACATCACGGATAGAGTCTGCGCCTACCATGAGCATAATTAAGCGATCTAAACCAAAGGCCAAGCCACCATGCGGCGGCGCACCGAATTTTAAGGCGTCAAGTAAGAAGCCAAACTTATCTTCAGCTTCTTGCTCGCCGATACCTAACGCTTCAAGTACGGCTTGCTGCATATCATAGGTATTGATACGTAAGCTACCACCGCCAACTTCTGTACCATTTAGTACCATATCATAAGCGATAGAAAGGGCAGATTCTGGGTTGTTTTTCAATTCATCAACAGAACCTTTAGGTTTAGTAAACGGGTGATGCATTGACGTCCAACGACCATCATCCGTTTGCTCAAACATTGGGAAATCAGTGACCCAAAGTGGCGCCCACTGACAAGTAGTCATCTCAAGGTCTAGACCAATTTTTTGACGTAGTGCGCCGATTGCGTCATTGACGACACTGGCTTTATCCGCACCAAAGAATATAATATCGTTGCTTTCTGCACCAGTACGCTCAATCAAGCTGACCAATACGTCATCGGTCATATTTTTGATGATAGGAGACTGAAGACCAGATTCTTGGTCAACGCCGTTGTTGATATTGCTCGCATCGTTAACTTTGATATACGCCAAACCACGTGCACCATAGATGCTAACGAATTTGGTATAAGCATCGATTTGCTTACGGCTTAATGACGCGCCACCAGGAATTCGTAGGGCAGCAACGCGACCTTTAGGATCGTTAGCAGGACCGGCAAATACTTTAAAATCAACGTCTTTCATTAAATCAGCAACGTCGATGAGTTTTAATGGAATACGTAAGTCAGGCTTGTCTGAGGCATAGTCACGCATCGCTTCTGCGTAAGTCATGCGTGGGAATTGCTCAAAATCAACATCCATCATGGTTTTGAATAAATGCTTAATCAAACCTTCGTTGATGTTCATGATTTCTTCTTCGTTTAAGAAAGAAGTCTCAATATCCACTTGGGTAAATTCAGGCTGACGGTCAGCACGTAAGTCTTCGTCACGGAAACATTTAGCGATTTGATAATAACGATCAAAACCTGACACCATCAATAACTGTTTAAATAGTTGTGGTGATTGTGGTAAGGCGAAAAAGTTACCCGGGCGTGTGCGTGATGGCACAAGATAATCACGCGCGCCTTCTGGTGTCGCACGAGTCAAGATAGGGGTCTCAACGTCTAAGAAACCATGGTCATCTAAGTAACGACGAATGGCTGACGTGGCTTTAGCACGGAAAACCATACGCTCTTGCATTTGCGGACGACGCATATCAAGATAGCGGTATTTTAAACGCAAGTCTTCTGATACTGTGGTTTTCTCATCATTTAATGGGAAAGGCGGTGTTTCAGATTTCGCCAATACTTCAATTTCTTTGCCCAACAGCTCAATCTGACCACTGGTCATATTATTGTTTTCAGTACCCGCGTAGCGTTGACGTACGCGACCAGTGATTTTTAGCACATATTCAGGACGTACCGCATCAGCCATTGCAAAGGCTTCTGGTGTATCAGGGTCAACGACGACCTGCAAGATACCAGCGCGGTCACGCATGTCTAAAAAAATCACCCCACCGTGATCGCGACGACGATGCACCCAGCCTACGATACTGATGGTTTGATCGATGAAGCTTTCGGTTACGGCTCCGCAATATTCGTCTCGATATTCGCTATGCGTCATAGTGCTTTGCGTCATAATATAATTATCCAGTTATCAGCCCAATTCGAAATACAATAATGCAGCCATTGCTGTACGATTCAAGCTATCCGCTAAAAACGCACAAATAACGCGATTAAGACAAATGGTCATCACGTTGGCTACAGAAAATTTGGTGTAAACGCATATTATGCCTAATCTGCCCTTGTTATACAACCAGTGGCGTCCAATCAAAGCGTAGGAAAGTATCAGTAATGGGCGTATTTATTCAGTAACATTTGCATCGGGTTAAATATTGTCATATTGCTTGAAAATATCAGCCACTGTGCACATATCAGGCTCACTTATAAAATCTTATTAAAATTATTCTAATCATGTAAGGAATGCTACTCATGCTTTTTCACCCTGCTAAGAACCCTATTGAGCTACAAGTTGTTCATCTAAATAAAAGCCAAGAACAACGCCGTGAAGACTTAATGGAGGCAACTCAAGGTAAAGCCGCGCTTAAGCAATTCAAAAAAGTAATGGCTAAAAAAGCCAAGCAAGCATTGAAGGCAAAAAGCAAAAATAAGAAAAAAAACAGTGATAATAAATCACAAGTTTTCGTTCTCGACTTTGACGGTGATATCAAAGCCACGGCAGTCAAGCATTTACGCGAAGAAATCAGCACATTAATCAGCAGCGCAAATAAAGGTGATGAAGTCGTGGTACGTCTTGAATCAGGTGGCGGCTTGGTTCATGGTTATGGTTTGGCAGCAGCGCAATTGGCACGTCTAAAAGAGGCTGGTTTAAAACTAACAGTCTGTGTCGATAAAGTCGCGGCCAGTGGTGGTTATATGATGGCGTGTGTGGCGGATAACGTAGTGGCTGCGCCCTTTGCCATTATTGGCTCAATCGGTGTGGTATCACAGTTGCCAAACTTTCATAAATGGCTAAAAAATCATGACGTCGATTATGAGATGTTTACCGCTGGTGACTATAAACGTACTGTCACTATGTTTGGTGAAAATGACGCTGACGACCGTGCCAAGTACCAAGAAGAGCTTGAGCAAACGCATGAGTTATTCAAACATTTCGTGAACACCTATCGTCCAGCATTGGATGTCGCAAAAGTAGCAACAGGCGAGCATTGGTATGGCGAAGATGCGCTGAAACTCAAATTAATTGATAGCCTACAAACCTCAGACAGCTATATTTTAGAGCGTATGGAAGACAATGAAGTCTATGCGCTGCATTCCCGTCAAAAGCCAACGCTCGCAGAGAAGCTAGGATTGTCACAAGCTGCCGAAGCAACGGTAAATATGGCGATTGACAAGCTGCCAGATGCATTGGCACGTTTTGATTTTAATAGCCGTTTAAATATCCTAAAGTAATTTTCAGTTTTCCACTCTAAATAGATGCATTGTTTGTATTTTGTAAAAGGCGTGTCCTAGCGGGTCGCGCCTTTTTGCTGTTTATTCATAAATGCTGTGTTATAAATGTGGCATACAGAACAGAGTATACGCACGTACACTATAAAGTTAGCATTGAGCTTTTTATAAAAGTCTTATGTAAACGTGATGAAAATCATTAACCATCAGCAAGGAAAAGGATGCCAGCTATGTCTGAAAATACATTGATGTTTACCGCCACCGAACATGGTCAAACCATGCACGCCAAAGTCAAAGCATTTATCGAAACCTATATTGAGCCAATAGAAGCACAGTTTTGGGCGGATTGTCATGCGCAAAACCCAGACGGCAATTGGAAAAATTGGCAGTGGCCAGAGAAGTATGAGAGTTTGCGTAAACAAGCACGCGAAGCCGGTCTATGGAATTTATTTTTGCCAGATGACACGCTAGGGGCAGGGTTGTCGGTGACCGATTATGCACCGATTGCCGAGCTCACTGGTCGCAGTTTATTAGCGCCTTATGTGTTTAACTGTAATGCCCCTGATAGCGGCAATATGGAGCTTTTATGGCGCTATGGTTCTGAAGAGCAGCAAGACAAATGGCTAACGCCAATCTTAGAAGGTAGAACGCGTTCGGTATTTTGTATGACTGAGCCTGATGTCGCCTCCAGTGATGCGACCAATATGCAAGCGACAGCTGTGGTTGATGGCGATGAGATTATTATCAATGGTAGCAAATGGTGGTCATCGGGTCTTGGTGACCCTGCGGTCGATATTTTGATAGTCATGGCGTACACGCCTGATGAGAATAAAGACCGTCATCATCAGCATTCGATGGTATTGGTGCCAGCAAAAACCGCAGGCGTTAACATCGAGCGTATGTTAAAGGTATTTGGTGATTATGATGCGCCGCACGGTCATGGCGAAGTCCGCTTTAATAATGTGCGTGTGCCAGTCGATAACTTTATCGGTGGACCTGGTATGGGCTTTGAGATTGCGCAAGGTCGCCTAGGACCAGGTCGTATTCACCATTGCATGCGCTGTATTGGTGCTGCCGAAAAGTCTCTTGAGCTCGCGGTTAAGCGCGGTATGCAGCGTACCGCGTTTGGTAAGCCTCTGCTACAATTAGGCGGTAACTTTGAGCGTATTGCTGACGCCCGTATCAAAATTGACCAAGCGCGTTTATTGACACTATACGCGGCGCAAAAAATGGACGCGAAGGGGACCAAAGCGGCATTGACTGAAATCTCTGCCATTAAAGTCGTTGCACCGACTGTCTTGCAAGAAGTGGTTGATATGGCGATTCAAATTCACGGTGGCATGGGTGTTTGTCAAGATACGATGTTGCCTGCTTTTTTTGCCCAAGCTCGCGCGCTACGTTTAGCCGATGGCCCTGATGAAGTGCATAAAACCATGATTGCCAAATTAGAATTAAAACGTCAAGGATTTAGCCGCCCATCTAAACCTGCTAAATCTTAAAAAGTCGGCTACATTGTCATTTAAATTATATGACCAAAAATTCACTATCGATGATTTGATAGTGAATTTTTAACTCTTAAGCTTTTATAAACAACAAATAACTGGTAAAAAATAAACGACCACACGATAAGGAATGTCTTATGGCAACTGAACATCATGCCAACCATACTGATGCTGACAATCAAACCGTTAATAAAGTTTTAGATAAAGGCGGCGAAGTGCGCGAGGGCGAAGAGCTTGACGCGCAAGCGGTCAGCGACTGGCTACGCGAGCAAGGCGTTGACGTAGAGGGCGATCCAACCGTTACCCAATTCTCAGGTGGCGCTTCAAACTGGACTTACCGGCTACAATATGAAGGCGAAGGTGACGGCCAAGATTTGATTTTACGCCGTCCGCCAAAAGGCACCAAAGCCAAATCGGCACATGATATGGTGCGCGAATATACCGTGCAAAAAGCTTTAAAAGATGCTTATCCCTATGTACCAAAAATGGTCGCGCTGTGTACTGACGAAGACGTTATTGGCGCAGATTTTTATGTCATGGAGCGAATGGAAGGTATTATTCCGCGGGCTAACTTGCCAAAAGGCGTTGATTTAAACGAAGTGCAAACACGCGAGTTATGTACCAATGTCATCGATGCTTTGATTGAGCTGCATCAAGTCGATTATAAAAACCATCCTGATTTGGTCAATTTAGGTCGCGGCGAAGGGTACTGTGAGCGCCAAGTGGCAGGTTGGGACAAGCGTTATGTCAAAGCCAAAACGCCTAACGTCCCAAGTTTTGCCTTAGTACGTCAATGGCTCGGTAAGCATACGCCTGCTGACAGTAAGACTTGCCTCATTCATAACGATTGGCGCTTTGATAATGTGATTTTGGATGCAGCAGATCCGACCAAGGTGATCGGCGTACTCGACTGGGAAATGGCGACCTTGGGCGATCCTTTGATGGATTTGGGCAGCGCATTGGCGTATTGGATTGAAGAAGATGACAATATCATTATGCAGCAGTCACGCCGTCAGCCCACCCATTTAAAAGGCATGATGACTCGCAATGAGGTGGTTGCTTATTATCTTGAGCAGACAGGTCTAGAGATAGACAACTGGACGTTTTATGAAGTGTTTGGGTTATTCCGTCTAGCGGGTATTGTTCAGCAAATTTATTATCGCTACTATCATAAACAAACGACCAATCCAGCCTTTAAAAATTTCTGGATTATTGTGCACGTATTACATGCCAAATGTCTTAAACTGATTGCTCAATATGAAGGTGAGATTTTGTTTACTAACCGAGTACAGCCGCATTTGCAAGATATGGGTGTTGATGCTGCGATGATTGAGCAGTTGCCAAGTCCTATACAGGCTGTTATTAAAAGTATCTTACCAAAGAGCTATTTTGGACAAAGCGCACCTAAAGCTGAAGAGTAAGCAAATTAAAAATTAAAAATCTAGGGCTTTTAAAAATTATAAGAGTGCGATTAATAAGGCAATATTTTATGACAACCATACTTTTGGCCCGTCATGGTCAAGCGTCATTCGGACAAGAAAATTATGATCAGCTTTCAGAGCTAGGCAGTATTCAAGCGCAGATGCTAGGTCAGCATTACGCGACGACTCAGCGTCGAATCGATGCGATTTTTACTGGTAGTTTGGTTAGGCAGCAAGACTCTGCACATCATTTTTGGCAGCGTTATCAGTCATTTGTTGATACCGATAGCAATATCTCTAGTAAGCCTGCGATCGATATAAGTGCGCCGGATAGCTATGTACTGCCACAATTTGATGAATTTAATCATAAAGACGTGTTTATAAATTCTAATCCTGCTTTCATGAGTAAAGGTGCTATTGCGGCTGAAATTGCGCAAGCAGAAGTGCCATCTACGCGTTTAGCGGAGTTGTTTGATGCTGCGATGCAGCGCTGGCATGCAGGTGGGAATGACGGTGATTATATTGAGAGCTGGTCACAATTTAATGAGCGGGCAAAACAAGCGCTTGAGCAAGTGCGTTTGCAAGTGGCCAATCTGAATTTAGAGCGTGATAGTACGGTGCTGGTGTTTACTTCGGGCGGCATTATTTCGGCTATTACCGCGCAGTTATTACAACAAGGCAGTCAGACTGCGTATCAAATTAATAAAAGCTTAGTTAATACGGGCGTGACGTCTATTACTTTAAAAGCGCAGAGTACACGGCTATTGTCTTTAAATGAATACAGTCACTTATTTGCTGATGGCAAACGCTTCGTGACGTGGCGATAACATAGCATGTGATAGCCGGTGAGATATCAAGGTCATAATTAAGCCGTGATTAACATCAGGATAAAATGGCTGCTCTAAACACGTAGCCGATTTTTATGTTATTAGAATCAGTTATGATAACTGTTGAGTACTTTTTGTGTATTTTTATAACAGACAAGCCGCACTTATCAATTTGCGATATTATAGACTGTCAGCTTCATATAATATGGATGTAAACAGGACGTTCTATGCAAAATAAATTGATCAATTTAGTCACCAAAAGCGCTAAACAAAGTAAAAATCAGCTATTTAGCGCGATTCAGCCTGCGCGCTATCTAAAAGGTTTAAATAAGCAGCAGATTGGTCGTGGTAAAACAGTATTAATCACGGGTGCCAGCTCAGGACTGGGCGAAGGCATGGCAAGATTGTTTGCCAAGCTTGGCTATAATTTAGCGATTTGCGCGCGTCGTACCGACCGTCTAGGAAGTCTACAAGCAGAGTTGATGGCAGCGTATCCTGATATTCGTGTTGAATATCGAGCATTAGATGTCAGCGACTATGATGCCATATTCGATGTATTTGATGCGTTCGCAACTGACTTTGGTCATATCGATCGTGTGGTGGTCAATGCGGGCGTCGGGGATAGTCGCCGTATTGGTAAAGGGCGCTTCGATACCAACCGACGCACCGTTGAGATTAACTTTGTCTCTGCGCTCGCGCAATGTGAAGCGGCGATGAATATTTTCCGCGCACAAAACAGCGGTCATCTGGTGGTGATATCAAGCATGTCAGCAATGCGTGGACTGCCTAAGCATTTGACCGCTTATGGTGCAAGTAAGGCGGGTTTGGCTCATCTGGCAGAAGGCATTCGTGCTGATATGTTATTAACCAAATTGCCCATTAAAGTCTCGACCATTTATCCAGGTTATATCCGTACTGAAATTAATGAAAATGCCAAACCTTTACCGTTTGAAGTAGATGCAGAAACAGGCACCAAAGCGATCGTTGCTGCGATTGAGGCAGAAGTAGACGAAGCTTGCGTGCCAAGTCTGCCATGGTCGATTGTCGGTCAAGCGATGAAGCATTTGCCATTACAAGTGGTCAATAGAGTCAGCTGATAGCGGTTGTGTTGTTATTAATGTCAAAATTAGTCAAGAAAAATTAACGCAACAAAAAGCCCGCTACATTGTATATAGTGGGCTTTTATTTTTTGAAACTTATAAGTCTTAACTACTGAGAGTCTTAACGACTACAAGGTTTGCGGATTATCTGACATATGTTTTTCACGCAATTTTTGACGTAGTATCTTGCCGACATTACTCTTAGGTAGCTCGGTGACAAACTCGATATGACGCGGGCATTTATAGCCGGTCAAGTTATCGATAGCGAACTCTTTAATATCACTTTTAGTGACGTTATTATCGGCCGGGACGATATATATTTTTACCGTCTCACCTTGATGTTCATCAGGAATACCGATGACTGCACACTCAATAATGCCTTTACAATCAAGCATAACCGACTCGATTTCATTTGGGAAGACGTTAAAGCCTGAGACCAAAATCATATCTTTTTTGCGATCTAATAATCTAAAGTAACCTTTTTCATCCATACTGACGATATCACCCGTACGGAAATAACCCTCTTTAGTAAAGTCGCTACTACTGTCTTTATTAAAGTAGCCCGACATGACATTTGGACCTTTGATGCACAGCTCGCCTGCCTGATTAACGCCTACTTCTTTGCCATCTTCATCGATAACAATAATATCAACGCTTGGACCAGGCGTGCCAATCGTACTATTAAATTTACGATCAATGACGATATTGTTGGTGCCGACTGCTACACATTCAGTCATACCCCAACCTTCAACCATCGGACAGCCTGTCACTTCTAACCAACGCGCCGCTGTTTGTTCGGTTGCTGCCATACCACCTGCCTGCGAGAGACGAAGTGAGCTGAAATCTAGGTCTTTAAAGTTTGGCTGATCAAGCAAGCCTTTAAACAAAGTATTAACCGCTGGGAAAATATGGAACGGCTGTTTGGATAAAGTTTTGATAAATCCAGGCATATCACGCGGATTTGGTACCAAAATAAAAGTGTAACCTGAGCGCATGCCAAGCAGGCTAAGCATGTAAGCAAAAATATGATACAGCGGCAGTGCCATGACCATATTGATATAAACCTCATTAATTTCTGAGGTAACAGGGCGAAACCATGCTTCTGACTGCATGGCCGCAGCAACGACATTACGCTGAGTTAATACCGCGCCTTTAGACAATCCTGTGGTACCACCGGTATACTGCAAAATCGCTTTATGTTGCAAAGCCGTTTTTGGTGCTTGAAACGGTAGGTTTTTACCTTTTTTCAGCACATCTGGAAACTTGGTAACGTTGTATTTAGGATCGTCAAGATTATATTTCGGCACTAAGCGTTTGACCTGACGGATTACCGTATTGACCAAAATACCTTTTAATCCCATCATATCGCCCATTTTCGATAGGACAATACGTTTGATATCCGTCTCTTCGATTACCTGCTCGAGTGCTTGAGCAAAGTTATCAACCACAAAAATAACTTGAGCACCCGAGTCGTTCAACTGATGGCGCAGCTCACGACCGGTATACAGTGGGTTAACTGGGGTACACACATAACCTGCCCGCAAAATACCAATCATCGTTGGCAGATATTGCGGCACGTTTGGCATCATGAGTGCGACCACACTGCCTTTAGGAATGCCTTGCGCTTGTAACCATGCGGCAACGGCCAGTGAGGCTTTATCCACATCACCATAAGTATGAGTGACACCCATACAAATAGTCATAGGATGCATACGAAAACGATTGAAACATTCCTCATACAGCTCTATGAGGCTCTCATATTGATCAGGATTAATGGTCTTGGGTACGTTTTCTGGATATTGCGCCAGCCAAGGCTTATCTACTGTCATACTTAGCGTCCTTAAATGTTGTGATACGTTAAGGTTCTATAAAAGAGTAGTCACATCCTTGTCAACAATATAAATCATCGCCTTAAGAGCAATGGATTGTCGCGTGCTATCCTATCGATTCACAGACTGCTAAAATACGGTGACCTCTATATAAATTATTTAACTACAAGCTCATTTCACTATAAAAAGCAGTGGTCTAAATACAGTAAACAGCTGGTTACTATTATCCTTACTAAGAAAAGCACCACTTGCTCATAAACTGATCTGAATTGAACGACTATCGACTCACACTAATAAAAAATAGCGTGACTTATTTTGGCAACACATTAACATAACTACAATTGATATTGTTATTTTTATACAAGAACTTGATAGTTTATAATTAAGTTTGATAAAGCAAAAAATATATGTTGTAACCATATAGAGGATAAGCGGTTAGCAACAAGGTGCGAACGGCATTTTACTTGGAAATTTATGAATCATGATAAGAATCATCTAGTTTGTAGAAAAAGTTGTTATGTAAAAGCATTAACATTATAGTTACAAAGTAATGATTTTCTGTATAAGAGTGATAGATTCACATAAAAAAAGCGCTCTACATATGATGTAAAACGCTTTTGATAATGATTTTTTTATTTACAATTGTGGGTTGTCCGACATATGCTTTTCACGCAGTTTTTGACGTAGTACTTTACCCACATTACTCTTTGGCAACTCACTGACAAATTCGATATGACGCGGGCATTTATAGCCAGTCATATTGTCCAATGCAAATTCTTTAATGACTTCCTTGGTGACATTGTTATCGGCAGGGACGATATAAATTTTGACTGCTTCACCTTGATGCTCATCGGGAATACCGATCACCGCACAATCAATAATACCATCACAATCTAGCATCACTGATTCAACCTCATTTGGGAAGACATTGAAGCCTGAAACCAAAATCATGTCTTTTTTACGGTCTAATAATCTAAAGTATCCTTTTTCATCCATGCTGACGATATCGCCAGTGCGAAAGTAGCCATCTGCCGTAAAGTCATCACTACTGTCTCTGTTAAGATAACCTGAGGTTACGTTAGGACCTTTTACACACATCTCACCAGCTTCGTTGACACCAACGCGATTGCCTTCATCATCGATGACAATGACATCGACACTAGGAACAGGGACGCCAATCGTACCGTTAAACTTGCGATCAGTGATGACGTTAGCGGTACCTACAGCGACACCTTCTGTCATACCCCAACCTTCAATCATGGCGCAACCAGTGACTTCCAACCAGCGAGCAGCTGTCTGCTCAGTTGCTGCCATACCACCTGCTTGTGAGATGCGTAATGAGCTAAAGTCTAACTCTTTAAAGTTGGGATGATCAAGTAAGCCTTTAAATAAGGTATTAACCGCTGGCAATATATGGAACGGCTGTTTTGACAGCGTTTTAATAAATCCTGGTATATCACGTGGATTAGGTATCAAGATAAAGGTGTAGCCTGAGCGCATGCCGAGTAGACTGAGCATAAAGGCAAAAATATGATAGAGCGGTAACGCCATGACCATATTGATATAGACCTCATTAATCTCTGACGTAATCGGTTTGGTCCATGCTTCTGATTGCATCGCCGCGGCGACGATATTACGCTGCGTTAAGATAGCCCCTTTAGATAGTCCTGTTGTGCCACCTGTATACTGTAAAAATGCTTTTTGATCTAACTGCATTTTTGGTTTGTGGAACGGCAGGCTTTTGCCTTTCTTCAGCACATCAGGGAACTTGGTCACTTCGTGCTTAGGGTCATTCAGTTTGTACTTAGGTACTAAGCGTTTGACCTGACGGATGATGGTATTCACCAAGATACCTTTTAACCCCATCATGTCGCCCATTTTTGAGAGGACAATCCGCTTAATATGGGTTTCATCAATGACTTGTTCAAGCGCTTGGGCAAAGTTATCGACCACAAAAATAACCTGAGCACCCGAGTCGTTCAACTGATGGCGCAGCTCACGACCAGTATACAGTGGGTTAACAGGGGTACAAACGTAGCCTGCCCGCAAAATACCAATCATCGTTGGCAGGTATTGCGGAACGTTTGGCATCATGAGTGCAACCACACTGCCTTGAGGCAGACCTTGCGCCTGCAACCATGCGGCAACGGCAATCGAAGCTTTATCAACATCATCGTAGGTATGCGTCACGCCCATACAGATACTCATAGGGTGCAGACGAAAGCGCTCAAAGCATTCTTCGTACAGCTCCATGATGCTGCTATATCTATCGGGGTTGATGGTCTTTGGTACACCATTAGGATAATGGGCAAGCCAAGGTTTATTCGGCGTCATAGTCAGCGTCCTTGAAGTTTGAAATAGGGTAAATTCTGTAGTAAAGCAGCCATATCCGTGTCAATAAACACATCAGCGCTGACGTAAACCGTTTGCCGCTGAGAGTGATAATATCCTTATCTATTGACTGGCTGCTAGGTTTTGTTGCCATCGTCCAAAAGGACTTAACTATTATTAGGCAGATAATTAAGTCAATTGAACGGACAGATAGCTTAATCATAAAAGCATTTTTACTCTTAAATAAGCTCTACCTGTTATCTATCTAACACTAAGGTATCAGAAAATAATTATACATTTAAGCAATACAGTAGCATGAATGCCATCAAATACTATACTAGTATGGAATACTGAGCAGTGCATAAATAAAGCTGAGAAATACGATTCATATATAATTTAACATGAATAGGTAGCGTCCCTGTTTGCCACTGGATGAGTATAAATTTTGATAAAAATCAAGGCGTCAATTAAAAAATCATCGCAGCCAAAATTAATATATCAACCAAAGATGTGTTAGGGCCTGTCCTCAATTCAATCGATTACTTTCTAAATGGCCTAAAAATGGCTAAATTTTGCCAAACATCGTCAAATAGCTTATTAATATCTCGATATTATTTGCGCTACTTTCCTTGTTTGACGACAATTTATCTCATTTTTATCTCCCTTTTTAAATGAGGACAAGCCCTAGAAGTTCATTTGAGATTTAGTCATGCTGAATGCTATAAAGGCAATATCAGCTGCTTGTTTTTATTAAAAAAGCGTCGATAAATGAGTAACGCGCTGATTGTACAACCGAGCGTACTGCTCACACATATCAAAAACATAGTGACTATCTGATAGCGAATCGCTTGAGTGGGGTCAGCGCCAGCCAATATTTGACCAGTCATCATCCCTGGTAAGCTAACAATACCGACAACTAGCATAGAGTTCAGCGTCGGAGTCATGCCATTGACAATGGCAGCGCGTATTGGTTCATGTACCGCTTCAAATGGGCGAGCAGATAGGCTGAGCATCATCTCTATACGTCCTTGCTGCTCATGAAAGGATTCAATCAACTGGTTGCTGGTCAATGAGATAGCGGTGAGCGAGTTGCCCAATATCAGCCCCAAGATAGGAATGACGAATTGCGGTGTGTACCAAGGCTGTACCTTTAAAATAATCATGATGGCTATCGCAGTGACTAATATAGCCGAAACGCTTACTGCTAGCAGAGTGTCAGTTAACAAACCTTTATAGCTACGTTTAACGCGATTTTTGGCAGCAGCACCTGCAATCAAGGTCATGATGGTCAAAATTAACAGGACTTCATACCACTGTTCACGGGCAAAAATCCATGCCAATATCAAACCGATAAAACTAAGCTGGAGCACCGTGCGGATAGCCGCGGTTAAAAGCGTTTTGGTCAGCTGTAAGCGCAGCCGCCAAGAGATAATAAGAACGATGATGATTAAGCTGCTGGCAAGGGCAATATCACCGTAAGTTAAAAATATTTGTATGTCATCTGTACCGCTCATCGTGGCTCACTATATAAAATGACGAATATAAGATAGACCCTAATACGACTTTGTTAAGAAAGATCATTTTAAAGAGTGACATGACAGGCTTAGCTCAGCGTTAGAATATCTCAGTTAATACCCCTGCTTGCATCTGCCAATGCCGATCGGCCAATGGCATGATGTCTTGCGTATCGTGAGTTACCCATAGTAATGTACGCCGCCTATCTGCCTGTAACCAGTTTGTGAGTAGATGTACGAGCTGGGCTGAAGTGTCACTGTCTAGGGCAGCGGTAGGCTCATCTAGTAACAACACCCGTGGGTTCAATTGTAAGAGGCGTAACGTGTTGACCAGTTGCCGCTCGCCGCCCGATAGATGATAGACTTCTTGCTGCAAAAAGTCAGCGCTGCGTTGCAATTGCTCAAGCTGTGCGATATGCCAGTCGATATCAAAGTCAAGGTGCTGATGCGCTTGTAGCTGATAAGGCATTTGCAAGTTCTCAAGTACACTGCCTTCTAATAATTGTGGGTGCTGGGCGAGTAGGGCAACGTGCGTGCGCCACTGTATCGGTGCAGTATCATGGATACTACAATAAGCACTACTGGTTGATTGGTCATCACGGCGCAAACGCACATTGCCGCCGCTCATTGGCAATAGTCCAGCCAATACCCGTAATAATACCGATTTACCACTACCAGAACCGCCTGTCAACACGGTTACTTGACCTGCTAACAGCCTGCCTGTGGCGCCATCGATTAATAATCGTTGATGAGCAGGTATGATTGGCTGAGAGACAGTGTTTGGTCTTAGTTTGCTGATCCATCTTTGATAAATGGTAGATAGCGCAGATGTTGTGGCTTCTATGGCTTCCATATTTTTGTTATTAATACTTTTATCGCCAACCTTGTTATCATTATAGGCAGGTATGCTGGCTGTACGTTTACTATGTACCTGAATATTCTCGAATATCAGTATCGGTTTATTATTATGAAGATGCATAAGTCATTATCGCCAATTATTCAGCCACTAAATATCCAATCATTAAGTATCTAACTACTAATTATCCAGCCACTAAGCATTCAGCTGCTCGTGGATCGCTTGCTCAATGGCATCGCGTAAATGCTTTGGAACACGAATAGGGCGCATGGGCGTGGCACTAGCAACCGCAGTATCTGCCTTACTATTGGATAGCGGTTTGGTTTTGACTTGGTTTTGCACACAAGCAATGACGATTTTGCCACTACTTAATAAGCTGCTAGCATTAGCATTGCTATTAGCATAATCAGAAGAAAGGCTGTCTGGGCTGTGACGATAAATGCTCTGGTAAAAGATAATGCTGGCAGGTTTTAACTCGACTTTATCGATGCGCACACTGATGACTTCATCTAACAAAATAGCTCTTTTGTATTGCAAGTCTGCTTGACTGACGACAAAATGCTGAATTTCTCCATCGTCAGTCTGCAAAAAATACCCATTCAAATTCAGTTCCCCAAACCAATCACGGCGGCAGTTTTCAAAAAACACCAAATGATTGGCATGGTAGACTATACCGCCGGCATCAGTATGGTTAATATAGACGTTATAATTTTTGGTAAACAATGGCGTATATTCGCCGTCTACACTTGCCACTGTGTTTGTATTTTTGCTGTTATTTTTTATCATAAAGATGCTCGGTCATTGTTTTAATAAATATTGTTCGATGTTCATGATTCGATGGCCAAAATTTGATAGCAGCCATATTAACCACAACTACTCTAGCTTAAGATATCAGGGCGCGCAACAGTTAGGTCGGTCGACGTCTGTTATGATAGCGGATTGTGCACTTTCATAGCCCATTTCTTTATATTAGCACCGTATTTTCATCAATTAGTATAGGATAATTTATGACCCGTTTTGTCAGTTTTAATATCAATGGTATTCGCGCACGTCAACATCAGCTTGAGGCTGTGCGAGAAGTGATCGATCCTGATGTGATGGGTCTACAGGAAACAAAAGTACATGATGAGCAATTCCCCCTAGAGAATATAGAGAGTCTGGGCTATCACGTAGAGTACTTTGGTCAAAAAGCCCATTATGGTGTGGCGCTACTATCCAAGGTTGCACCTATATTTGTGCAAAAAGGTTTCCCTGGCGAAGATGTCGAGGCACAGAAGCGTTTTATTCATGCACGATATGAATTTGATGGTCGTGAGATTGATGTGCTCAATGGCTATTTTCCACAAGGAGAGAGCCAAGACCATCCGACCAAATTCCCGATGAAGCGCGCTTATTATGCTGATTTGATGGCGTATATCGATACCCTAAGAGCAGAAGGTCGCTCGCTCATAATCATGGGTGATATGAATATTGCCCCAGAAGATACTGATATTGGCATTGGCGACGTCAATGCTAAGCGCTGGTTGAAGAATAGAAAGACCTCATTTTTACCAGAAGAACGTGAGTGGTATGCGGCGCTGATGTCACGCGAGCTGACAGATACCTATCGCTTACATTATCCAGAGAGCACAGAGCTATATAGCTGGTTTGATTATCGCAGTCGTGGGTTCAATGATGAGCCGAAACGTGGCTTGCGTATCGATCATATTTTGTGCAGCTCGGATCTTGTTGAAGCCTGTGTTGATGCTGGGATTAGTTATGAGCTACGGGCGATGGAAAAACCGTCTGATCATGCGCCAATTTGGTCGGCATTTGATTTAAAAAAACGGTAATATTTATATAGGTCGCGTTTGATACTTCACCAGCAGTAGCGTCATTGTTGAAGGCTCAACGCACCTCAGTGTTTATCGCATCATCCGTTATAAATAATGATAAAAATTTTACAATAAGGATTAAACCATGGCAGTCGGAAATGTTGCAGTACCTGATATTATTTATCCTATCGAAGGAATCAAGCTAAGCGCCACTGCCGCAGGCGTACGCTATAAAGACCGAGATGATTTAGTAGTGATTGAGATCGCTGATACCGCGACCACTGCGGTTGTGACCACCAAAAACACCTTTTGTGCAGCACCTGTACGGGTGTTGCGTGAGCATTTTGCCAAGGCCAGTCCGCGTTATTTGGTCACTAACACAGGTAATGCTAATGCTGGGACGGGTGCTGATGGCAAACGTCGCGCCGTTGATATTTGTGCAGCCCTAGCGAGTAAGGCTGGCGTGGATAGTAATGCAATATTGCCATTCTCGACGGGTGTCATTGGTGAGCCATTAAATAGCGATGCGATCATCGCAGGCTTAGATAATGCACTTGCCAATTTGGGGGCTGATAATTGGCTTGCCGCGGCGAATGGTATTCGCACCACAGATACGATTCCGAAGCTCGCTAGCCAAAAAATCGACGTGGCGGGTGTTAGCTATCATGTGACAGGTATGTCGAAAGGCTCAGGTATGATACGCCCTAATATGGCAACTATGCTGGGTTATGTGGCGACCGATGCTAATATCGCTGCTGACCTATTACAGGAGATGCTAAGTGCCATCAACGAACAATCTTTTAACCGCATCACTGTTGATGGCGACACTTCAACCAATGATTGCTGTGTGTTGATCGCCACAGGTGCTGCCAGCTCAGATATCATTGACAGCCAAGAGCATCCGCATTATCAGGCTATATTTGCGGCTTTGACCGAGGTGTTTGTCCGTCTGGCGCAATTAATCGTACGTGATGGCGAGGGTGCTACCAAGTTTATGACCGTCAACGTCACTGGTGGCAAGACAACCCAAGAGTGCTGCGATGTGGCATATGCGGTCGCGCATTCACCGTTGGTCAAAACTGCGTTCTTCGCTAGCGATGCCAACTGGGGTCGTATCTTAGCAGCAGTGGGTTATGCGGGTATCGAAGACTTGGATACGGAACAAGTGGATGTCTATCTAGATGAAGTCATGATTTGCCAGAATGGTGGCGTCGCGCCTAGCTATACAGAAGAAGCGGGCAAAGCAGTCATGAGTCGCTCCGAGATTACCATTCATATTGACCTTGCTCGCGGCGATGCTAGCGATACGGTTTATACTTGTGATTTGTCCTATGACTACGTCAAAATTAATGCCGATTACCGTAGCTAAGGGTTATCACTGTCAGCTAAGTAAAATACTGTTTAACGAATAACTGAGCCAGAGTGACTATCACTCTGGCTTTTTGATGTGTAAATTTTTCTCAGTATCAATTTACTCTACTATTCAATACGCGCGATTAACAACAGTTGCAAAAGCTGACGTTACTTTACAAAGCAGTTATAGAGCAGAAGACGAGTTGCGCTCTATACTGACCTCAGTAAACAAACAATAGACGACATTATTGAGACTTAATAGGTTTATTCGGTAAAGCTAAATCAGGTGAATACTCTTGCTTGGCTCAATATCGACAGTAGTATTACACCCATCGCAAAAATTGACTGATATTTTTAAAATATATTTACCAGCATGATGTGTCCAAAACAATAATCTCAAACCATTAATAATGTATTTATAACAATTAACTGAGGATTTAATAATGAAAAAATTAGTACTTGCAGCAGTAATGACCGCCTTTGCCCTGTCAGGTTGCTCTACCATGGGTATGGATAACGAACGTACGATGGTTGTCGATGGGCAACCTATGAATGTTAAAGTGGTTAACATTCCAAGTTTTGAAATAGAAGTAGCACCACTGAAAGCCGTCTGTGAGCTGTCAACAGCTGAGGGTACTAAGGTTGAAGCAGAATGCTTACAGTATCGTCAGACTTATCAGAAAAACTACACACCTTTAAACGGTAATATTCAGGGCTTCACTTATGAGCCAAACTATCGTTATATTCTAGATGTTCGCCAAGAAGTCATGATGGATGAAAATACTAACATGGCTAAGCCAGTTTGGATTCTAAACGAAGTGGTTTCAAAAACAGCTGAGTAATGAATCATTGAGCATGTCTAGTTGATGAGCATATTTGACCAAAATAAAAAAGACCCCTAATACAGAATTAGGGGTCTTTTTTATTTTAGCAAATACTTGGGAATGTGATGTCAGGATAAGCTATATTAAACGATCGTTATGTTAGAACGTATCCCCATTTGGATAACAGTCAATCGAATTTAGAGAACGCTCTAGCACTGACTATATTTTACACTGACGCCATGAGTGGCAGTAGGGATACGATTGTCTGCATAAACGGCAAGACCGCCTCGTGAGGTTTCTTTGTATTTATCTAGCATATCCGCACCAGTGACTTTCATGGTTTCAATCACTTTATCTAAAGAGACAAAGTGCTGTCCATTACCGCGGCAAGCAAGTCGTGCCGCATTGACAGCTTTGACGGCGCCCATGGCATTGCGCTCGATACAAGGCACTTGCACTAGACCGCCTACAGGGTCGCATGTTAGACCTAAGTTATGCTCAATACCAATCTCAGCCGCATTAAGGCATTTAGCTGGATCACCGCCCAAGATTTCTGCCAATGCAGAAGCTGCCATGGCACAAGCAGAACCAACTTCACCTTGGCAACCAACTTCAGCGCCAGAGATGGAGGCATTTTGTTTGATTAAACTGCCAATAGCAGTCGCATTTAACAAAAACTTGCGTGCACCATCTTGGCTATAGCTTGATAAAAAGTCACGATAGTAATGCATCACCGCAGGAATAATACCTGCTGCACCGTTGGTGGGGGCAGTGACGACATTTCCACCATTGGCATTTTCTTCATTGACCGCCAAGGCATATAAATCAATCCAGTCCATGGCAGCGAGTTTGTCATTTTTGGTAATGGGTTGGTTTTTCTCGGCGCACAATTGTAGATGTAATGCTTGGGCACGGCGTTTTACATCCAAGCCACCAGGTAATATGCCACTGTTTTGACAGCCTCGCGTCACGCAGTCCTGCATTGACTCCCAAATAGAGTCTAAATAAGCAAAAACTTCTGATTGATTGCGGTAATGACATTCATTTGCCAATACCAATTCACTAACGCTTAAGTGGTGTTGACGACATTGCTCCAGCAATTCTGCGGCGCTATTAAAGGGGTAAGGAATGGCGTCAATGGTCGGCGTGGCGTTATCTTCATCCGGATTGGTGGCATCTTCTTCATTGATAACAAAGCCGCCACCTACCGAATAATAGGTTTGTTGATAATGACTGCCGTCGGTCAATAATGCGCGGATAGTCAAAGCATTAGGATGGTAGGGCAAAACGGTTTCGTCATACCAGTGAATATCGCGCTCTGTCTCAAAGGCAATAACATGCGTGCCTGCTATATTGAGCTGTTTGTCTGAAAAAATCGGTGACAAATATTGACTGGTCAAACGGGTATCGATCGTACTAGGAGCATGCCCAAGCAGCCCTAACAATATAGCAGTATCGGTTGCATGTCCTTTGCCTGTGGCTGCCAAAGAGCCATAAAGCTCAATCTCAACACCTGTAATAGCCTTCAGCTCTGTTTGCTTGGTTAATGAGCCCAAAAAAAGATTGGCGGCGACCATGGGTCCTACCGTGTGTGAGCTTGATGGGCCAATACCGATTTTAAATAAATCAAAAACACTAATCATAATAACTTACCAAGTTTTTTAAGTGCACTAACATGTTGTATAGCTGCTTTAGGCACTTTCATTGAGAATATAACAGGCAGCTCTCGCTTATAGCACCGACAAAGGTATAGAGGAAGCACCGCCCATGGAAGTATTAACGCAAAAGAGGAAAAATGGTGATTGAATAATAACTTTTATTTGTTTTGAAACTCCGCTATCATGCTCGGAGCTAATGGCTATGTAACATCCTGTAAGTTGATTGTCGCTGCAGAGTACACTGAGTCATAAGCGACCATAACCGTTTTTTAGTTAAACATATCCGACCACATACATCTACCAAAACATGGTCATCATACCAAATAATACTTTTGGTTTGCCATATTGCAACATAAATGAATGAGTCAGGGCGACATATTATAAATGAAAAGATGCGGATTTTACTCGTTATTATAATTTCTAGCCACATATTCTTGCCGATTGATGCCCTGATTTAAAGCAATTTTTATTTTTCATTTACTGTTGTCTATTATTTTAGCCCAGTTTACATAGGACAAGCGTGTATGCCCTCTCAAAAAGACCCTTCCTCGCCTTTAGAAAACAGCGCTCAAGCACCATCTGCTGAACCTGGATTAGAGGCTGCGGCGATCAGTCCTCCGTACAATCCAGACTTTGAAAATGGACGCTGGTTTCCGACATGGCGTCCGTATCAAGGCGATTTAGATCGTGATCCAGTCGGTATCAATGAATATTTGCCACCGTCAAAAAGCGTGCTATTAGGTGTACAGCATACTTTTGCGATGTTTGGTGCGACCGTGCTTGCGCCGCTGTTAATGGGCTTTGATCCCAACTTAGCCATTTTGATGTCAGGTATCTGTACGGTGATGTTTTTTCTGATCACTGGTGGGCGCATGCCGAGCTATTTGGGCTCAAGTTTTGCTTTCATTGGTCCCGTTATCGCTGTGACAGCTTATGCAGGCGCAGGGTTCAATGGTAATTTGAATGTCGCTTTGGGCGGCATCATGGCTTGCGGTATCATTTATGCGTTAATTGGGCTGCTGGTGATGAAAACGGGTACTGGCTGGATTGAGCGTTTGATGCCGCCTATCGTTACTGGTGCTATTGTGATGATTATTGGTCTCAACTTAGCGCCAGTGACCATTCAAGGGGTGTCTGCCAATCAGTTTGATGCTTGGATGGCTACCTTGACCGTATTACTCATCAGTGGTGTGGCTGTCTTTACACGTGGTATGCTGCGTCGTCTGCTATTACTGGTTGGTTTAATATTATCCTATTTTGCCTATTTTATCATGACCAACGTCATGGGTTTTGGTACGGCGATTGACTTTAGTGGTGTGGCAGCTGCTTCGTGGTTTGGCTTACCTAGTATCCATACGCCTCGCTTTGAGATGAGTGCTATTATTCTGATTGCGCCTGTGGCCTTTATTTTGGTGGCTGAAAACTTAGGGCATTTTAAGGCTGTCGAAGGTATGACCAAAGCTCGTGTCACGCCTTATATGGGTCGAGCATTTTTTGCTGATGGTTTGGCAACCACCTTTTCAGCAGGATTTGGCGGTACTGGTGTGACGACTTATGCTGAAAACATCGGTGTGATGGCGGTGACTAAGGTGTATAGCACAACAATATTTGTCGTGGCAGGCGTGGTAGCTATTTTGTTAGGGCTATCACCGAAATTTGGTGCCATCATTCAGACGATACCAGCCGCTTTATTGGGCGGTGCGTCCATTGTGGTGTTCGGTTTGATTGCTATTGCAGGCGTCAAAATTTGGATAGACAGTCGTATCGACTTTAGCAAAAACAGCAATCTAATTATCGCGGCCGTGACCGTTATTATGGGTACCGGTAACTTTAGTTTGCATTTAGGCGGCTTTGATTTGGGCGGTATCGGTACGGCGACTTTGGCAGCGATTGTCTTAAATGCGTTATTTAACCAAGGATCTGAAGCGAAGGCTGCTCATCAATCATTGGCTAAGTAATCAGCTTTTATGATGCTGAGGTTTTATACCTATCAGATAACGACGATAACAGCGTATATCACTCCATAAAAAGCGCCCATGCTATCGGTAGCATGGGCGCTTTTTATGGAGTGGCAGCAAGTGCACGATAAAAATGCAGAATAAAAGCTACTTGTAGTCTCGCTTGTAAAATTTTGAGAAAAACCGATAACGTCGTAGGGCGCGCGGCTTAGGTTTCAGTGAGCCCAAATAGATTGCAAACATGGTCAACAGAGCACCGCTCCACTGTAAGCTATTAATTGGTTTGTCCAGCCAGCTATAATCAATGACCAATGCGGCAATAGGTTCTGATAATAATAATAATCCAGTTAACGCCAAAGACAGCTTAGGAATGGAATAGGCAATTAGCCCCCACGCCAAGCATTGCATCACCGTACCGTAGATGAGCACCCAGCCAATCTCAGACCAAGTGTTTGGTAAAATATGACCCATATCAAACACAAACATAGGAACAATCATCGCCAATACACCACCGATACTAATCAGCTGCATCAGCATAAATATAGGTGTGGGTTCAGTATCATGCGTCTTACGGATAAAAGTCATCGATGCTGCTAGCATTGCCCCTGAGACGATACCAGTGACGAACCCCCAAGTGGCAGCGCTGTTATGCGCAAACTCAGGACTGCCTATCATGGCCACACCAAACATGGCTAAAAACAAACTGATGAGCTGCAATATAGATTGGCGTTCGTTAAAATATAAAAACCCAATGGCGGCTAAAAAGAAAATCTGTAGGCTATTCAATAAAGTTGAGATACCAGGGCCGACCGCATAAATACTCTCGTGCCAGAGCGCCAGATCTAAGCCTAAAAAGACACCTGATAATAAACCATAAAAAATAGCGCGCCTTGAGCGGGGTAGACGCTGTCCCATGATTTTGGCCAATACAGCGAATACGACACCTGAAATAGCCAAGCGCCAAAATGCCATTGCCCAACCGCCAATATCAACGTGAGCGACAATCAAACTACCCAGACCAAAGATAATACAACCAATGACCAACCCAGTAGAGGCAGAGCGTGAAGAAGCAATCGCCATACAATATCCTTATATCCATATTATTATTTTATCTTACTGTATCAACGATAACGCCAATGAATACTGACGCTAATACAAGCCGTATTGTCTAGGTTTTGACGCTAAAATGAAATGGTCAAACTATCATTTATGCTTATTGTTTGATTTATTATCACGATATCAGGTTTTATCTCTGTATATGCTAGGTATAAAATCAATGATGACCTTAAGCTTCACTCATATAAGAAAGTATCTATAACAATACGAATATATGGTGGAGACATTCTTACAGGAACGATGTTGGCGTAGATATCACTATTTGCTAATCTAGTGGTTTATAATCTCTGTAGTGGCACAATAAAACAGGATAGTTTCTTATTAGTCTTTACCTCAAGTACTTCAATACCATTAGCCTAGGTTCATCTATGTTGCGACGTTCATTATCCCTACAACAACGACTATCGACATCTGGTTTTGCTATCGCCATCTTTGCTATTACGCTATTTATGGCGCCAAGCGTACAAGCGGCCAGTTGCAAAATTCCAAAAAGTTATTATAAAAACGTGGCTTGTACGGCAAATAGCGGCTATTTTTTGGCGACAAAAGATTTCGGCGCGCCAGTTGCTCTGATGAATAGTAAGGGCAAAAGCGTCGTTGATTTATCACGTTATCAAAAAGTTGATGCCAGTAAGATATCGGCAGGTCTACTGCCTGTACTGCGCAACGGTCATGTCGGTTATCTTAATATGCAAGGTCGTGAAGTAGTGCCTGCGATGTATGATGTGCTTAAAGAAGGACAGGGTTGGGCGCGTCCCGTCTCTAACGGGCGTATCGTGGTAAAGCAGGATGGTAAATATGGGGTCATTACTACTAGTAATAAAACCATCGTGCCGTTTTCGTCCGTGATTAGTGACATTGATGATTACCAAAATGGTGTCGCCCGTGTACGTAAAAATCAAGCGATCAGTTGGATTGATGAAAACGGCAAAACGACCAGTGACCCAAATGGTAGTAACAACGAGCAATCCACGACGCCACGAGCACCTGCCAGCGCTAATGGCAATGCATCCTCATCCAACCAGACACTTCCCAATCGCTTTACGATGCTACAACCGCGTCAGCAAGATGGCAAATGGGGGTTTATCGATGATAATAATGTGACCATGATTACCTATTCTTTTGACGAGGTGCGTCCCTTTGCCGAAGGCTTGGCTGGCGTGCGCATCGATGAAAACTGGGGCTTTGTTAATCTTGGTGGCGAGTTGGTGATTCCTTTTCGCTTTGCCAATAGCGGTGTGTCAGCTGGTGATCTTTATCAAGGCAAACCCGCCTTCACCTTTACTGGTGGTAAAGCGTGGATTGGCAATCTAAAAAACGGCAATAAAATGTGTATCGATAAAGAGGGCACAGGAGTGGGCTGTGATTAAGCGGCGCGTCCAAATATAAAGACCTACATGATCTAATGACCTAGGTAAAATATCCAGCATAAAAAAGAGCGTAAATCCTACTATTGATTCATAGGGTTTACGCTCTTTTTTATGAATTGTGTGACAACTAAAATTATTCGTCTAATAAATGATTGCTGATTAAATCGACCATATAAGGTTGATAGTATTCAGGAATATCATGCGCCATGCCTTCGATTAAATGAAACTTGGCATTCGGAATGGTCTTGGCAACCACACGACCTTGTGAGGCGGGCAGTAGTCCATCTGCGCTACCATGCAGTACGATAGTCGGCGCTTTGACTTGCTTGCTAAACCTGCTAATAGAGCCTGATGCCAAGATAGCATTGAGCTGTTGTACCGTGCCGAGCGGATGAAAGTTGCGCTGATAACGCAATTTGGCAATTTCACGCACCATACGTACGTTGACATGCCCAGGCGTACCGACTGTCTTCATAAACCACACGCTATGGCGCACGATATCGCGCTCAGAATGACTTTCAGGGCGGTTGATCAGGGTATATAGCTGCCTAGGTTTTGGTGGTTTTAAAAATGCACGGTTGGTCGTGGTAAACATCAACGCCATGCGCTGTACTAAACTTGGATAACGTGCCGCTACGATTTGCGCAATCATGCCGCCCATCGAAGCCCCAATCAGATGGGTTTTCCCCAACTGCAACGCCTTAATCAAACGAGCGGTATCTTCTGCCATATCTGTTAAATTATAAGCCACTTGCGTACCTTTATTGGACAACCCCGTTTGCAGGCGCATCATCATTTTTAGCTGACTGATACGCGGTAGTCCATCAATCTGCACTTTAGAAGACAGACCAATATCACGATTATCAAAACGAATGACAAAAAAACCGGCATCAATAAGGCGCTTGATAAAATTATCTGGCCAAAATATCATCTGTGAGCCAAGTCCCATAATCATGAGCAGTGGTGGATCATTAGGATTGCCACCTGCCTCAACACACAGCTCAATGCCATCGCCGATATCAATCATTGATTGATACAGATGCTTGCTAAGGTCAGAGTCTCGCCATTGGTGCGCGCCAAACTTTTGCCACTCAGGAGTAGGGTAGCCACCTAAGTCTTCTTGTAGGGTTGCCGATGGTTTGATGTCATTCGATGTTGTCATGAAGTGTCCTAATTAGAGGGTCGTCTATTACAGCTCAAGCATCTCAAAATCAAGCTTGCCCACACCGCACTCTGGGCAGGTCCAATCATCAGGGATGTCATCCCATTTAGTGCCTGGCGCAATCCCTTCTTCGGGACAGCCGAGTGCTTCATCATATATCCAGCCGCAGACGATACATTCATAACGTTTCATAAATAGTCCTATCGAGCATTATCAGTGTTTATAATCCGTGTTACAGGGTGTTTTTGACGTGCATACTTGCAACCACAGCCGTTAAATGAGACTGTAAAAGCGCACATAGTTTAGCATATAACCGTGATTTTCGTCGTTAAGTTTACACTTGTATATTGAGATTGATTGGTTTTTATCAAGGGGTTTAGGTCTTCTGTCTGTCAGTAAGCACCTGTACGCTTACGTGCGCAACTGCGATATTTCTATCAATTATGTTATAATAAGCGCCGCTAAATTCACAATATTAGCCATCATTTATCGTTGATATATTATTATCTAAATTACATTATCTAAGTCATATACGCTAAGGGTTACCATGAGCATTAATGCTGCCGCTACATCTAAAAATGTCGAAAATGAGTCGTCTAATAAGCTCAATACGGATCATCCCTTCTGGCAAGTGATTCGCACAGTACCAGACTTCCCGAAAGTCGGCATTGATTTTTATGATATTACGCCGTTACTGCGCAGTCATATTAATGAGGTGATAGATGCATTGCTCGCCGCACTGCCTGAAGGTGTGATGGACGAGGTAGATTGTCTAGGGGCAGTTGAAGCGCGTGGTTTTGTCTTTGCAAGTTTGCTTGCAGGTCGATTGGGCAAAGGGATGATTTTGCTACGTAAACCCGGTAAGCTGCCACCGCCCGTTGCCAATAAAGCGTATGCTCTAGAATATGGTAAAGATACTCTTGAGATGCAAAACAATCTACCGCCTGAGCGCGTGCTATTGGTCGATGATATTTTAGCCACAGGTGGCACTTTAACCACCGCTTATGAGCTGTGTAAATCGGCAGACCATACCGTGGTGGGGGCGTTAGTATTGCTAGATTTGGTTGATTTGCATGGCGAATTTCCAGTGCCTGTCTATACGGTTTTAAAGGCTTAAAACTGGCAACGCTTAGTGAATAGCGTGAAATAAGGCAATTAAAAAAGCGCGCTGAATGAATTTAGCGCGCTTTTTTAATTGCCTGTATTTGCTTTGTCTTAACGTACGTTACTTGTCTTGCTGGTAAGGTAAGTTTTACACGCCTGTTCTATTAGCATACGACTAATCGTTTTTGGCTTGGTTATCTTAAAATCTTTGGTGGTTAATATGGGTTTTTCTGATTGCCAAGATTCTAATACCTTATTATTGGCATCATAGTTAACGTAAGCGCGTTTATAGTAACTGGCGTCTTTACAAGAGATGAGCAATTGCTGATCGCTATGATGAATCGCTTTTTCTTTACCTTCCTTATCTACTTTTGTTTCATCTTTTTGTGCAGGGTATGTTCTGCGGATAGATACGGTGATGTTTTCGACATTTTTTTCGTCTATGATATTGATGTCGGAGCTTTCAATAGAGTCCAAGTCTAAGCTAAAAATTGATCCAGTAGGACTTTCTGATATTTTTGACCAGTTCACTGCATGCGTGCTGACTGCTAGAACACCACCCACTAATAACACTGATAGCCGTTTCATAATCAAGCCTTGCTTCTTGTTGTGAGAAGTGAGCCATGATAGCCAACTTACTATTAGCAGGCAAATTTCTTTTATAACCTGCGACTGAGGTTTGTAAAATGTTGATCATACTCATCACTGTTTATAACGCTCGACGCTCATATCAATGACGCATCGCTGCTAACATCTGAGCAAGCTCATCACGAGCACCAATAAAGCCGTCGATACCTTTTGGTAATAAATCTTGTGTAACCGTGTCTTGTTGATAGGCGCTACTATATTCCTCTCGCGTTAGACTCACGCGTTTCATGTCGGCTACATCTAATGACATGCTAGGTGACAGTTGCTGTATCACCTCAGTATCCATCGCTGCCAGCGCGTCGATAAGGTCAGGCGCGATGGTCAATAGATCACACCCTGCTAGCGCTAATATCTGTTCAGTCGAGCGAAAGCTTGCGCCCATCACTTGCGTATTATAGTTATGCTGCTTGTAGTATTGATAAATGCGCTTTACAGACTGCACGCCCATATCATCAGAAGCGGGCACGTTTTGACGATTTTGTTGGCGTTTTTGCCAGTCTAAAATACGACCAACGAAAGGCGATATCAATGTCACACCTGCATCGGCACAGGCAATTGCTTGATGCTGTCCAAATAACAACGTTAAATTGCAGTGAATATTTTGGGTTTCAAGATAGCGTGCTGCCTCAATCCCTTGCCATGTCGCGGCCATTTTAATTAATACGCGCTCTGAGTTAACCCCTGCTTTTTGGTAAGCTTCCATAAATACTAAGGCTTTATCAATCGTCGCCTGAGTGTCATAAGACAAACGAGCATCCACTTCGGTAGAGACGCGGCCTTGAATAAGCTCTAAAATATCACAGCCAACCTGAATGGTCAGCGCGTCAATCACTGCATCTATATTGCCATTATGACGACTCATGGTTTCTGACAGCATGCCTTGGTTGTCAGGATGGAGGAGTGCTTTGGTAATGAGGCTTGGATTGGTGGTCGCATCGATAGGTTTTAAGCGCGCAATGGCGGCAAGGTCACCAGTATCAGCGACAATGGTGGTCATGGTACGAAGCTGTTGTAATGCGCTCATCAGATATCCTTTTTGATCAAAAACAGATTGTGTTCAGTTACGTGGTAATTTTCTACTTTATAGTGCTATTTGCTATCAGTTTTAGACTGTAACATAGTTTTGAGTGGATGTTCCTTCATAGTTTTGCCGTGCATCGCTGCCATATTGCCTCTGTTTGCCAATATTGACGAATTTACGCGCATTTACACATGGGCACTGTCGATAGTTTTTGTTATAGTAGAGCGGGTCAGCGATCTGGCTGCTACATTTGCATGCTGGTGTGTGTGACTAACATACGGCAATAGTAGACGATAGCGCTCGCCGTGCAGGGTGCTTTTGAGAGGCTGCCTGCTATTTAGTGTGATTCCTATCGAATATCATTGCTAGTATGCTTGACACCTTTGACCGTCATTGAGTGCTGATTCAATAATGAAATGATTGGTTGTCGATAATTAGAAATACTTGAAGCCTTCAAAGTTAAAAAAGCAGTACCTAACTAGTAAAAAACTCAGTAATAATTTTAGAAAAAGGATAGGCGGTAATGAGTGAGCAGTCATCAGAGCAAAACATGGATAAGCTAAATCAAGCCATCGCAGGGGCTAACGATACTGCAACTGAAAAAGCATTTTTGGACGATATTCGCCAAAGTATTGATACAGTAGACTGCGAAATCCAGACATTGATTAATAACCGTGCCAAGTTGGCTCAGCAAGTGGCCGCAGTAAAGAAACAACACATTGTCAATAACCCGACTGCCGACAATAGCAATCCTATTTTTTATCGCCCTGAGCGTGAAGCGCAAGTGCTAAAAGCGGTGATGGAACGCAACACAGGTCCGATCGCTGATGACAAAATGGCGCGGTTGTTCCGTGAAATTATGTCGGTCTGCCTTGACTTAGAAGCACCGCAGCGCATTGCTTTCTTGGGACCAGTAGGTACTTTTACTCATGCTGCTGCGCTCAAGCATTTCGGTAAAGCCGCTGATACCGTACCAATGACCACCATCACTGATGTATTCCGTGAAGTTGAAGCAGGCACAGCGATGTATGGTGTGGTGCCAGTCGAAAACTCGTCTGAGGGTGTGGTCAACCATACGTTAGATGGTTTTCTTTCCTCCACCTTAAAGATAATTGGAGAAGTTGAGCTGCCGATTCATCAGAATTTCTTGGTCGCAGAACATACCAAACTTGATGGTTTAAGCCGTATTTACTCGCATCAGCAGTCACTAGCGCAGTGTCGTCATTGGCTCGATGTCAATTACCCGAATGTCGAGCGCGTGGCGGTATCGAGCAATGGCGAAGCTGCCCGCCGCTTGAAAAATGAATGGCATTCAGCAGCAATCGCCGGTGATGTGGCTGCTGCAGAATATGGCTTGCATAAGCTATATTCAAATATCGAAGACAACCCGAGCAATACCACGCGATTCCTTATCATCGGTCACGAAGCGATTGCGCCATCAGGTCAGGATAAAACGTCTATCGTCGTATCAGCACATGACAAAGCGGGCGCATTGATCGAGATTTTGAAGCCTTTGTCTTATCATGGCGTGTCGATGACCAGTATCGAAACCCGTCCTGAGCGTCCGAATAAGTGGGCATACGTGTTTTTCATCGACATGAATGGTCATATTGACGAGCCAAACGTCAGCGCTGCTATCGCTGATATCCGTCCATTGGTAAAAGATGTGCGCGTTCTAGGTTCTTATCCAAAAGCAGTGCTATAGTCCCTCTACTGTAAAAGAGTCATGGCGTTTACCTCGCGTGAAGCATCACATAATCATCTGCACTCGGTTGCCTTGGTTACCCTTGACTCGCTTTGAAATTGAACCAACGATATAACGCCGAATGGGTCACATCACTTGCCAAAATCATATCTAAGGATAAATCATGCCGTCATCTCATTCAGTAGAGTCAAATTTATCACCGCTTGTACCTGCCTACGATAGTATTTTAGAGCTGGTGCCTTATCAAACGGGCAAGCCGATTGAAGAGTTGACGCGTGAGTATGGCGTCTCAGATGTGGTAAAACTTGCCAGTAATGAAAACCCAAGAGGCTGCTCACCGCACGTCACGCTAGCGATTACTGAGCAATTGGGTCAGTTGGCACGTTATCCTGATGGCAACGGTTACTATCTAAAACAAGCACTGGCTGACTTCAATGATGTCAGTGTCGAGCAGATTACTTTGGGTAATGGCTCTGACGATTTGCTTGATATTTTAGCGCGTAGTTTTGCTGGTGCTGACGATGCTATCGTTTACAGTCAATATGCCTTTATCGTTTATCCGATGTTGGCTAAAATACAAGGGGCGACAGGTATAGAAGTGCCTGCACATCGCTTTGGTCATGATCTAAAAGCGATGAGTCAAGCGGTTCAAGACAACCCCAATACTAAAATAGTCTTTATCGCCAATCCTAATAATCCAACTGGCACACAGCTTGAACCTCAAGAGTTACGAGCATTTATGGCTAGCATACCAAGCTCGGTATTGGTGGTATTAGATGAGGCGTATATCGAATATAGCCCTGAGAGTAATAATCGGGCGTTGTTAGATGAATTTGATAATGTCGTCATCGTGCGCACTTTTTCCAAAGCTTATGGACTGGCGGGTTTACGTGTTGGGTATGCGCTTAGCTCAGTGGCTGTCGCGGACTTACTCAATCGCATTCGTCAGCCATTTAACGTGAGTAGGGTGGCTTTAGCTGCTGCGGCTGCTGCACTTGCTGACTCAGACTTTATTGAAAAAACTCGTTTGATGAATGATGAGCAAATGCGCTGGTTAGAAAAGCAGTTTGATGCGTTAGGGTTGGGTTTCATTAAGTCGCATGCCAACTTTATTATGGTAGAAATAGCCGTTGAGATGGAAGACATCACCGCTGCTTCTATTCATCAAGCATTGCTAGAGCAGGGTGTTATCGTCCGTCCATTAGAGAGCTATGGCTTACCGCATTGGCTGCGTATCACAGTAGGGGTGGCAGAAGAAAATATGCGCCTGATTGATACACTGCGCTCAATCTTGACTGATAATTGATAAGAAGTATGTTAGGTCGTTTTGGATAAGTAAATAATTTATTAATCATTTTTATGACACTAGCGTCGGCTTGTTTTAGTCATTCTGATGCTAGTTTGTTTAACGAGAAAAGCCGTGAGTCGCCAGCAAAACAATATAAGCAATCAAAACAATAATATGCAGTGTATGAATACTCAGCCGCCGTTATTTAAACAGATTTGTGTGATTGGTCTAGGGCTTATCGGTGCGAGCCTTGCCCAAGCCATTAAAGACAATGGTTTGAGTGAGCGCTTGGTGGCGGTTGATAGACATACACCAAGCATCGACGAAGCTATTCAGCACGGCTTATTAGACGCTGGTAGTGCTGTTTTAAGCGAAGTAGTGTTTGGTAGTGATTTGATTGTTATCGCCGTACCAGTACAAGCGGTGCAAACCGTATTTATCGATATCAAAGCAGCGATGGATAACGGACAACTTGCCACTGATTGCATCCTGACGGATGTTTGTAGCACCAAGGTCAATATCATTGACGCTGCCAAAGCCGTCTTTGGCTCATTGCCTATAGGTCTTGTTCCAGCGCATCCGATTGCGGGTGCTGAGAATTCAGGATATCATGCCAGACGCGCCACATTGTTTGTGAATCATAGTGTCATTATTTGTGAGCTACCTACTACAAGCAATGTAGCGATTACCAAGCTGCGGCAGTTATGGGAAGCGGTGGGTGCAAACGTTATGTCAATGGATGCGGAACACCATGATCGCATATTGGCGCACACCAGTCATTTGCCACATCTGCTTGCCTTCAATTTGGTTGAGCAATTGGCGAGCCATGATGACAATTTAGATATGTTCCGCTATGCAGCGGGCGGCTTTCGTGACTTTAGCCGTATCGCTGCCAGTGACCCTAAAATGTGGCATGATATATTTTTTGCCAACGAAAGCGCGATTGTTAGCGCCCTTGATGAGTATGGCGTTTACCTACAGACCATGCGTCAGCTTATCATCGATAAAGATTCAACCGCCCTGATGGGACTTTTGGGCCGCGCGCAAGCCGCACGGCGACATTTTGGCCATATGTTAGCCAGCACCCCTTATACGGATACTTCTGCCATGTCAGCTTCTTATAATATTACTCCTAGCAATACGGTATTGGGCACTATTGCCATTCCTGGTGACAAGTCTATCTCCCACCGCAGCATTATGCTGGGCAGCCTTGCGACAGGCGTGACCAATGTCACTGGATTTTTGGAAGGGGAAGATGCGCTTGCCACCTTGCAAGCATTCCGTGATATGGGCGTGACCATTGAAGGGCCTGATAACGGCAAATTGACCATTCATGGCGTGGGTATGAACGGTCTGAAACCGAGTAAAACACCATTGTATATGGGCAACTCAGGTACTAGCATGCGCCTGCTGGCTGGTATCTTAGCGGCGCAATCATTTGACAGCGTGTTGACAGGCGATACCAGCCTGAACAAGCGTCCAATGGAGCGTGTAGCCGCACCTTTACGCGAGATGGGTGCAGTCATTCAAAGTACGGGTCATAGTGGTACGGCGCCACTTAGTATCACTGGTCGAGCGACTATCGGTAAGCCATTACAAGGTATCGATTATGAGATGCCTGTGGCTTCTGCGCAGATTAAATCTTGCTTATTGTTGGCTGGACTTTGGGCAGAAGGCACCACAACCGTTACCCAGCCGGAAGTCAGTCGTGACCATACCGAGCGTATGCTTTCAGCTTTTGGTTATCCAGTAACGGTCGATGGCAACCGCATTAGTGTTGAGGGCGGTGGTAAACTCACAGGTGGTGATATCGCTGTCCCTGCTGATATATCCTCTGCGGCATTTTTTATGGTCGCTGCTGCGATCAGCCAAAATAGCGAGCTGACCTTGACGCAAGTAGGTATTAATCCGACACGCACGGGCATTATCGATATCTTAAAATTAATGCAAGCAGATATCAGCTTAAGTAATGAGACACATGTCGGCGGTGAGCCAGTCGCTGATATCACTATTCGTAGCTCAAGCCTAAAAGGTATTGAAATCCCAGAGCATTTAGTGCCATTAGCGATTGACGAATTCCCAGTATTGTTCATTGCTGCCAGCTGTGCGCAAGGTCGTACGGTGTTGACTGGTGCCAAAGAGCTGCGCGTAAAAGAGTCTGATCGTATTGCAGTCATGGCAGAAGGATTACAAACACTGGGTATTGATTGTACTGTGACAGATGATGGTTTGATTATTGAAGGTAAGGGCATTGAAGGCGAAGGTATTGAGGGTCAAAATAGCAATATCAATAATAGCCAGCCTGTCTTTGGTGGCGGTCACATTACCTCGCACCATGATCATCGCATTGCCATGAGTTTTGCCATTGCCAGCTTACGTGCATCCAAGCAAATTACTATTGAAGGCGTTGAGACCGTCAATACTAGTTTCCCAGGATTTGCAGAGCTTGCCAATCACATTGGAATGTCTATTAAAGTTGATAATGCTGCGGTTTAATACCACAAACTCTATTAACTTGCTGAATAGTATTATTGGCTTTTGCAACACTGAGCTTTAAAGTACTGAATTGTAAAATGCTGGCTACAGCATTCCATAAAGTCTAAAAAGTTACTCGTTAGCCTTGATGTAAATGTTGTTTTTAAAGTTGTTATCGTTAGCAATGTGTTGATGCCTATATTGGCATGAGCGCATTGCTTTTTAACTTGTATCCTATCTGTAGTGACCCTGCGCTTTTGCCATTGAATTGATATAGAAATTAATATGGGGCAAGAGTGCGCTTTGCTCTAAAAAGTTGTACTGTACTATGACCACCCAAAACGTCATCAAAAAACCAGTTACGCCCATTAAAACAACCAGACGTGGCATCATCACCGCCCTCATTGCCTTTTTTATCTGGGGTGGGTTTCCATTATATTTTAAACAATTGGCCGCCTACGATGCGACCGAAATTATCGGTCACCGTATTATTTGGACGTTTGCTTGCTTGCTTATCGTGTTGGTATTCACCAAGCGCTGGCAGTGGATTGATACCTTAAAGAAAAATCCGAGATGGATCGCGTTCTCATTTATATCGGGTTTGATTATTGCCACCAACTGGCTCACTTATGTATGGGCCGTCAATCACGACCGTATTCTCGAAGCCAGTTTGGGGTATTTTATCGGACCATTGGTAGGCGTTGCGCTATCGATGATTTTATTCAAAGAGCGCTTACGTAGGCTGCAATGGGTTGCTATTGGTTTCGCCTTATTATCCGTGGTCATTCAAGTAGTTATGATTGGTAGCTTGCCATGGATATCACTGATTTTAGCCTTTAGTTTTAGTACTTATGGCACCATTCAACGGCAGACGCCTTTGACAGCTGTCGATGCTATGTTTGTCGAAACAACGATGTTGGTGCCGATTTGCTTATGGTGGTTCTGGCAAGCAGATGTGGTCAGTAGTCAATTGAGTTTTTGGTTTAGTCCCAATATTTGGCTACTAATGATCGCAGGGCCGATTACCTTGATACCGCTATTATTGTTTAATAAATCTACCAAGCTCGTTGCTTATAGCATTTTAAGTTTTATGAATTATCTGACGCCGACCTTTATCTTCTTCTTAGCGGTGTTCTATTATAACGAGCCATTTGATTTACAACGTCTTGCAGTGTTTGGTCTGATTTGGTTTGGTCTGTTATTATTCAGCATTGACTTATGGCGTCATCGCCCTAGTAAAGCGCTAAAAGCCGCGCGTTTGCGTGAAGAGGCGTTGCAGAAAACCAATTAAAAAACCTGAGTTCAAAATCTAATTAAAATTTAGCAAACAAGGATGAGAGCATGTTTCATACCGAATCTGATGTAGTATTCGTTAAAGGCTTGACAGTAGAAGCAGTCATCGGTGTTTACGCGTGGGAGCGCGCAATCACGCAGCCGCTGCTGATTGATATAGCACTTGAAACAGATATCAGCCGTGCGGCTATCTCAGATGATGTCAATGATGCGCTGAATTATAAAGCGGTTTGCGATGATGTGAGCGCATGGTGCCAAGCGATTAAAGCGCAGTTGCTAGAGCATTTAGCGGGGCAAATCGCTGATAAGTTGCTTGCCAAATATAGCTGTCATAAAATCACTTTAAGCATTGCTAAGCCCACTGCTATAAAGCAAGCCGATGCGGTTGGGGTACAGATCACGCGTTATGCAACGGTCATTGAAAATAAGCCAGTTGTAAGCAAGGACGATGATGCATAATATGCATAAAAATTTGGCTGATTTGAGTCTTGAAACACTAAAAAAGCAGACGCCTGAACAGTTGCAAACGCAGTCTGTGACGGCAGTATTATTGGCTTTAGGCAGTAATTATCAATCTGAGCATTATCTGCCGCTTGTCCGAAAAGATCTAGCGGCGCTAGGGGAAATACAGTTATCTACTGCGTTTGAAAATCCTGACTTTACATCGACCGAAGCGCAACCAAAGCCCGATTATACCAATCAGTGCGTTTATCTGCGTTTGGTAGAGCCAATGACACTGCAACAGTTACAGCAGGTTTTTAAAGATCTTGAAGGAGACTGTCATAGACAGCGTCTAACAGAAGCTCAGACGCCAATAAAAAAAGTTACGATGGATATCGATATTCTATTGATAGAAACGCCATTGATAGAAGGTGTTTCTGATGAAAATAGCCTAAGCAAAAATAAGGACTTTGAAGAGTCTAATTGGATTGTAATGGCAGATCGTTACCCATTCAAAGCGCATGAAAGAGCAGGGGTAGAGGAGTTGATTAAAGATCATTTTTTAAAAGGTCACATGAAGCAGCCAAGATGCTATTCTAAATAAATAAAAGTTATTGAAGACACGCTCTAGTATTTTTCTTAAAACCTCTCAAAATAGAAGCTGAGCAAAATGCCCAGCCTATATCACATTTAAAAAGTTTAACTATTACGCCTACTGTGCGGTCAAACCACCATCAACGACAAACTCTGACCCCGTCGAGTAGCTTGAGTCATCAGAGGCTAAAAACAACACCATGCCGCTGACTTCTTCGGGCTGAGCAACACGTCTCATCGGAATAGTTTTGGCAAATGCTTCAACCGCATCTTTGGTATCGCCTTGCATAATCATCGGTGTGGCGATGACGCCTGGATGAATGGAGTTCACGCGAATGCCATGAGGGGCACACTCTAATGCTGCCGCTTTGGTCATACCGCGTACCGCAAACTTAGAATCGGTATAGCCGATAGCGCCGCCAACCAAACCATTAATCGATGAGATATTGATGATAGAACCTTGTTTGGCGGCTTTCATCGTTGGAATGACTGCTTTCATACCTAAAAAGACCGACACCTGATTAATCTCTAGAATCTTGCGATACGCTTCTACTGACGTATCTAAAATAGATTTGTGCGTAGTGATACCTGCATTATTGACCAAGACGTCAATACGTCCAAAACGCGCTTCAGTCTGCTCAACGACTTGCGTCCAATCTTCTTCACTAGTAACGTCATGCTTAATAAATAGAGCGCTATCGCCAAGATCTTTTGCTAATGCGTCGCCTTTATCAGAATTAATATCGGTCAAGACGACTTTAGCACCTTCTTGCATACACAAACGTGCATGAGTCTCGCCCATGCCTTGGGCGGCACCAGTGATAATAATAACTTTATCTTGTAAACGAGCCATGAGTTTTCCTGTTTTTTTAGTTATGAATAATGAAAGAGTATAGGACAGAATTGTTGAATACTCCTTAGTGATTATGAAACCAAAAGTGAATGCTTTATGTTCTTGAATGATAGCTTCAAATAATGTTTTCGGCTGACTGTTTTAAATAATGTAGTGAGGAAATAATGTACAACGACATATTAAATTTCTGTTTTGATGAGGTGGGTAGTGAGAAATTTTTTGAGAAAGACATAGCGTTTGATCAATTATTAATAGAGCGATACAGCGATATACTTGAGCAAGCCGCCGCCGTAGAATTTTATACATGGCGAAGCAGCATAAAAGGGCGTTTAGCAGAAATTATTATATTGGATCAATTTTCACGCAATATTTACCGTGATACGCCAGCGGCTTTTGCCCAAGATGCGATGAGTCTCGCGCTCGCGCAAGAGGCGGTGGCTGCCGGTGCATTAGAGGCGCTTGAAACTATAAATGAGCGTAAGTTTTTATTGATGCCTTATATGCACAGCGAATCAAAACTGATTCATCAGCAAGCAGAAAAGCTATTTAAGCAATATACCAATGCAGATACCGTGGATGCTGAGCTTAAACATAAAGTGATTATCGATCGTTTTGGTCGTTATCCGCATCGTAATGACATTTTAGGACGGGTTTCAAGTAGCGAAGAAATAGCGTTTTTGACGCAGCCTGACTCATCTTTTTTATAAATATTGTCTGTTAAATATTGTCTGTTAAATAGCTAGTCAGTAAAGCGTTGTTTATCAATTGGTTAAAATAGAAAAAGAGGCTGTTTAGCCTCTTTTCATTCAGTATCGACGACAGCTAGAATAGAAGGTTACTTCTGCTCAGCGCCTATTTCATCTATATCGGCACGACCAATCACATCGATATCCTCTAAGCATAATTTATCATATTCTTTTTTACAAAAGTCAGGATCGATTTTGCACATCGCTGCTTGTAATTGATCTAAGCGATTTTCTGATTGTTGAATATGCTCTAGCATTTTAGCAAAAGCTTCAGCCACAGGATCTTGTGAGGTTGGATCGATACCATAAGCTTGAAAAGCAGTTTCGCGTACTGAGCGGTTGGTGGCTTTTTCATCTACTGCCTTTTTATCTATGCCATTATCTGTAGAAGCAGCTTGCGCTACTTTTTCTTGTTGCTTGGCATCATCGACTTTTTTAACAATCGGATTGCCTTTTTCGTCGTGATGGTCTGATATCATCCGAGCGGCGCTGCCGACCATGGTCGCACCTGCTGGTACTGCCTTTACTACGACGGCATTTGAGCCAATTTTAGCGCCTTTACCGACAGTAAATGGCCCCAATACTTTAGCACCAGCACCAACGATAACCCCATCTTCCAAAGTAGGGTGGCGCTTGCCATTATTCCAAGAGACGCCGCCAAGCGTGACCCCGTGATAAAGCGTCACATCATTGCCAATCTCTGCCGTTTCGCCGATGACAATGCCCATACCATGGTCAATAAAAAACCGTCGACCGATTTTAGCAGCAGGGTGTATCTCAATACCTGTGATGATGCGTGAGCCATAAGAAATTACTCGCGCCGCCAGTTTTTGCTCGTTTTGCCACAGATAATGGGCACCGCGATGTAGGACGAGCGCGTGGATGCCAGGATAAGTCAAGATGACTTCCAGACTATTACGTGCAGCAGGATCACGGTTAAATACCGCATCGATATCTTCTTTTAGGTCTTTTTTGATGCGTGAAAGTGATTTGAATAAGGCCGTTGGCAATGACATAAATTGTCCTATCGTATTTTTGATTACAATCAATTTAGTTATAGCAGCTTTGCCGCACAAAATATAGCGATGAGCGATAAATAAAAACAGACGACTGACAGATAAAATGCCAGTCATTGACAATTTATCTATAGGCAATTATTTATGATTTAGCTATCACTGACAACATATTTTAGCAGCTCGACAACTTGCTCTGGCGTTTGCGCCCAAGCCATTGCCGCCGCATCGACTTCTTTTAACGGATGAATAATATCTTCAGCATGAAGGGTAATGTACGGCTTGCTTAAAGCCGCGCAGTAGCCAGCATCGAATGCAGCGTTCCACTGTTTATATTTATCACCAAAACGAATAATAGCAATGTCGCACTTTTGAATCATGTTTTTGGTGCGAATCGCATTAACTTTTGATGACTGATGGTCGCGCCAGAACCCATTGTCATTTTTACCGAGTACGTCACCGGCGGCATCGCTGGCTTCATGTTCAGTGACTGCTGAGGTAAAGGTAATATCTAAACCTTGGTCTTTCGCGCCTTGCATGATTTTTTGTCGCCAGTCGGTGTGTATTTCTCCAGACAAATAAACGTTCCAATTCATCATCAATTCCTTTTTATTATTGAATCATATCATTTTTAAAATCATAGCATTTGTAAATGCTACTGCTGTTATTGCAATAGCAACTCAACGCCAGAAACCTGGCATATTAAAAGCTTTAGTCTTTTGCAAGTTTGGCAATCAAAGCACTGAGTAGCTGATACTCTTTTTGATCAAGCTGTAGGCGTGAGCCCAGTCGTGACAGTCGCGATGGTAAAGACTTCAAGTTTTCGCTATCGGCTAAACCTCGTTGAACCATCAGTTCAGTGGTGCGATGAGTCAGCTGTTGCAATTGCTGCTGGGTAATGGCGGGTTCATCCCATTGCTGACGTAAATGTACATCGAGTATTGGCTGAGTAGTGGTGCTCAAAGCAGTATCTAAACTATCCGCTGTCTGAGTGTGTGATTGCGCGTAAGCAAAAATAAAGCTAGCGATTACTTGCACGGCTGACGCGACATTGAGTACAGGATAAGCAGGGTTGGCATCGATTTGGATATGATAATCGGCATAAGCCAATTCTTCATTGGTTAATCCACGATCTTCACGCCCAAATAGGATAGCGATATTTGGTTTACTAGCAGTAACAGCCGATAGGGTATCAGCATTGCTATCGTCTTTGCTCGACACCGACTGTTTATCGATAAAATCAAACATAATCTTAGCAGCTTGCGTGGGTGTCACGACAGGGCGGGGCAAATGACGACTGCGACTGCTGGCAGCAAATACCAGCTGGCAATCCGCAATAGCAGATTCTAAAGTAGGTGCTATGATGGCTGATGATAGCAGCTCGCTGCCACCTGCTGCATGAGACACACTGGTTTCATCAATTGGTAGCTTGGGATCGACAACCGTCAAACGAGACAAGCCCATTGTGTGCATAGCGCGCGCTGCTGAGCCAATATTGGCAGGCAAAGTGGTATTAACCATGACGATTTGCACACAAGACAAATAGTCGCTCACTGTATGATGGACAGTAGATGCTGCTAATATAGGGGTAGAATCATTACTCATTACAACCCCAGTCTTAGATTGATTTCTTGTTCTGCGCGTTGCAATGCGACGGCGATATTTTCAATCAGTGCCGCTTGCTCGCTGATAAGACGCTCGCGGCAGCGCTCTTGTAACTGGCTGCTCAAGTTCATTAATTGGGTCGTGCCCAAGTTGGCGCTGGCCCCTTTTAACGCATGAGCAACCTCAAAACCATTGGCATTGTCATTTTCTTGCTGAGCGACTCGCAGCGCACTTACTCGCTGCTGACTATCAGTGATATACACTTGTATCAAGTCAGCAAAGTCTTCTTCTAATAAATCACGCATGTCTTCAAATTGCTCATGATTAATGATTTCTTCAGCTTGGTGAACCATATTTTTATTTGGGGTTTCATCCATGGTTTTATGTCCAATTCTAAAAGTCAAAACGGTAAAGGGTTTGTAATAAATACGTCAATGTTCTTCAGGTGTTAGGGCGTGTCCTCATTTCAATCAATTACTCTCTAAATGGGCTAAACATGGCTAAATTTTGTTAAACATCGTCGAATAGCTTATCAATATCTCGATATTAACATCGCTATCTTCCTTGTTTGACGGCAATTTATCTCATTTTTATCACCATTTTTAAAATGAGGATACGCCCTAGCTATAATGGAAATGTAAATTGTCTTCACTAACCATATTCTTTAATTGCTGTAAGTTGTCATCGTTGGGATAGATGCGCCAGTGCTCAGATAGTCCTACGTTAGCGATGCCAAATTCCTCATAAATGCTCAGTCCCAGTGGCAGACAATTATCATTAATGGAGGCGTCAGTATTGCTCAAAGCATTGTTCACATAGCTTTGATTAGCATTATTTTGATTTATGTCATTTTCTAGTGCCAATAAATCATTGCCATTTTCATCATACAAACTTCCGCCCATCGCAGCATCGTAGCCATTAAAGCTGCCATTTTGCTCGTCTTGCTCGTTGTCATGAGACAGTTTTGGTGCTGGAATAATGCTGGCTTGTGCAGACTTGAGTAACGGTTGCAGTCGCGTCAGCAGATTGATATCGCTGCCATGAATTTTAATACTGATTTTTTTCATCCATCTTAGGCGCGCATCGACCATGCTCATGGCACTATCAAGACGGGCAAATAAACGCCCATCACGCTCACGAATGCTGCCTTTGATGATGACGACTTCATCAATTTTCAACTGTTCTTTGACACGATTGAAACGCTCGGCATAGCAGCTTACTTCCAGCCTTGAAGTGCCGTCATCTAAGATAATGACATTGCGATTACCAAAGTTGGCAATATCAATAATCAATCCGGCGAAATAACAGCTACCGTTATAGCCCGTGTCAGTCAGTTTATCGAGACGAGTGCCTGAGGTATAGCGTTTTAACTCATCCAAGTATTCATTGATTGGATGACCCGTCAAATACAATCCTAACGTGTTCTTTTCTGCTTTTAAACGGTGCTTATCACCCCAAATCAGCTCTGGCGTCATGACCAGTGGTGGCGCGGCAACGACACCATCCATTTCACCAAACAAATCCATCATGCCGATTTCGCGGTTTTGACGGTCTTGTTCAGCCGCTTGTACGGCACTTGGCAGCTGACTCATTAATGCGCCGCGAATCTCGTACGCTTCATCGGCTGGTAAATCTGGTCGCAGGGTAGCTGCAAAGTCATCAAAACATCCCGCGTTTATCAGTCCCTCTAAAGTGCGTTTATTGACCTTTTTAATATCTACACGGCGGCAAAAATCATAGAGATCTTTAAACGGACCTTCACGGCGGCGTGCATCAACGATAGACTCAACCGCACCTTCACCAACGCCTTTAATCGCACCCAAGCCATAAATGATATTGGTTGGGGTATCGGCAACAAAATGCCACTCACTGCGATTTACCGATGGATTAACAACGGTTAAATCAAAGTTTTCACGGCAATCATTGATAAAGAACACCACGTTGTCAGTGTTGTTCATATCTGATGTGAGTACGGCTGCCATAAACTCAGCAGGATAGTATTGCTTTAGATACGCGGTCTGATAAGCGAGTACACCATAAGCAGCCGAATGCGAGCGGTTAAAGCCGTAACCGGCAAACTTCTCCATCAAATCAAACACACCGCCTGACGTTGCTTCATCAATACCTTGCTCTGTTGCACCAGTAATAAAGATATCGCGCTGCTTAGCCATTTCTTCAGGTTTCTTTTTACCCATGGCACGGCGAAGCATATCTGCGCCGCCCAAGCTGTAGCCTGCCATGACCTGCGAGATTTGCATGACCTGTTCTTGATAGACAATAACGCCATTGGTATTTTCTAAAATCGGCTCAAGATTGGGATGATCATAAATGACTTCCTCACGACCATGTTTGCGGTCGATATACATCTCTACCATGCCAGCGTCCAGCGGGCCTGGGCGATAAAGCGCACACATGGCGATCACATCTTCGATGTTGGTCGGTTGTAATTTCGCCAGATACTTTTTCATACCCATACTTTCTAACTGAAAGACGGCAGTGGTCTTGGCATCTTGCAAGAGCTTGTAGGCTTTTTTATCATCTAATGGTAGGTCTTCTAATACCAACGCATCTTTGCCTTCTTTGGCACGGCGCAGATTGATATTTCTGACCGCGGCATCAATCACGGTCAAGTTACGTAGACCCAAGAAGTCAAATTTTACTAGCCCAACGGCTTCAACGTCATCTTTATCAAACTGGCTGACACGGTGACCTTCATCATCACAATAAATCGCGCTAAAATCTGTGATTCTGTGCGGCGCAATCAATACGCCACCCGCATGTTTACCCACGTTCCGGCAAATACCTTCAAGCTTAATCGCCATTTCCCACACTTCAGTGGCATCTTCGTAATCCATATTGTCAGGATTGGAGATTAAGTCTTTGAGCTGCGGCTCTTGTTCAAGCGCTTGGCTTAAAGTAATCCCCGGTGTTTTGGGAATAAGTTTCGACATTTTGCTGGCAAGGAAGTAGGATTTACTTTGCGCACGTGCCACGTCACGCACCACCGCTTTTGCTGCCATCGTACCAAAGGTAATGATTTGCGAGACTGCTTCACGACCATAGGTTTGCGCCACATAATCAATAACGCGGTCGCGACCTTCAATACAAAAGTCAATATCGAAATCGGGCATGGACACACGCTCGGGATTCAAAAATCGCTCAAATAATAAGTCGTAATGAATAGGGTCGAGGTCGGTAATATTGAGCGAATAAGCAACGAGCGAGCCTGCACCAGAACCACGACCAGGACCGACTGGTACGCCATTGGCTTTTGCCCAGCGGATAAAGTCCATAACGATGAGGAAGTAACCAGGAAAGCCCATTGAAAGAATCACCTTTAGTTCATACTCTAAGCGGTCATCATATCTTTGGCGAAACTCGCTCCAATTATCGCTACGTTTCTCGATCGGGAATAGTTTACCTAGTCGATTATTCAGACCCCGTATTGATTCTGCACGGAAAAACGATTCAATCGTCTCACCTTCAGGCACAGGAAAGTCAGGTAGGACGTTGATACCAAGCGTCAACGTCACATTACAGCGGCTTGCTAAGCGCAAAGTATTGTCAATAACCTGCGGAATATCAGCAAATAACTGCTGCATTTGCGCTTGGGTTTTAAGGTATTGTGCATCGGAATAAGTTTGCGGGCGATTTTGGTCGGCAAGTACGTAGGAGCCTGCGATACAAACCCGTGCTTCGTGAGCATCGAAATCATCCTGCTCTAAGAAGCGCACGTCATTATGCGCAATGATGGGAATATGATGCTTAGCGCCAGAGTGAATAGCCGCTTTAATAAAGGCGTCTTCACCTGAGCGATTGGTACGCTTAATCGCAAAATATAAGCGATCAGCAAATTGCGCCTGCCATTCTATTAGCAGCTCATCGGCTTTTTCTGGCATAGATCCAACCAATGCCTGACCGACGTCCGATTTTTCAGTGAATAAGACAATCACGCCTGCCGCATGCGCTAAAATATGACTGCGCTTGACGACTGGTACACCATGATTGGCATCGTCGGCGCGCCCTTCGGTAAAGCCAAGCGATACGATACGAGTGATGTTTTGATAGCCCTCGTTGTCCATCGCGAGTAGGGTGAGCCGTGTGTCTTCATTTTCCATGATGACTTCACTGCCGATAATGGGCTTGATACCAGCACCTAGGCAGGCACGATAAAACTTCACCGTGGCATACAGATTGGACAAATCGGTCAATGCCAGCGCGCGCTGATGGTCAGCCGCCGCCGCTTTGATAAGCGGCTTTATACGCACGATAGAATCGGTGATTGAATATTCGCTGTGGATGCCAAGGTGAACAAATGCCATAGAAGACTCTTACTAGTACGATCAAAAGCAATAAGCTATCGATAAAATAAAGGATGTGTATCCGTTATTTATATGGATGTTCAAAGGTAAATAAGACCTCGATAGCCATGTTGATACGTTTTAAATGGGGTCGTCAATAATAGCATTATTTGCCGTAGACAGCCACTGATTCAAAGGGTTTAATCTGAGTGAGAGGATTTGTTTTTCTCATTTATAAAGGTGAAATTTTGCTGTGTTTTGTCTCAATAGTTGGTAGCATAAACATTTGTCCTTAAGTTGTTGCGAAACAAAGCCTATTTGACGCCTTATTTCACACAATAATATTCATGTAATCAAACAAAGACGATAATATTATGAGTAACATTACGAAGCTGCCCGCATTTGGTTACATGTTAAATGCGGGTATACAAACCATAAAAAATTTGAGTACGCGGAATACCGTTGGTCGCACGGTATTTTATAGAGAGTTTGAAAAGTTAGCACAAATTGTCAATGATCATAAAGAAATCAATTACATGAGTAATTATGATATACGCCATGAGTGTCATAACGGCTCACCTTGTTATGATGACATCGTTGATCTAATTTTGTTGTGCTTGTCCGCGATGGGGCTGGTCAAAGAAGACAAGTTCAGCTTGGTACCCAATTTAAATCAGAATTTTGCTAATTTTATTACTTTTGATGAAAAAGTAACGCCTAAAAACATCATACGTTTAGACCCGTTTGGCAAAGTCTATTTTTGGTTAGCAGGAAGCAATTTTACTCAATACATTAACGAAGGCATTCCAAATAGTGATTATATTGCTAACTTGACCCGTTTTGATAATAAAGCCTTTGCTGATCTGCAAAAAGTCAATATTGCGGCTTATGGTAAAAATGGCGATGCACTTATTAATCATTTGATAGAAGAAACTCAGCGCCGAACGTCTATGTTTATGAACAATTATGCAGATGCTACTGTGGGCAATGATTTTGTCAAGGTAACGCCTGATATGATTATGGCGCAGCTTGAAAGCTTGTCACCTTTGCAGTTTGAGTGGTTTTGTCTAAAAATGATTGAACGATCTTTAGAGATTGAAAGTCCTGAGAGTAATTTGACCTCGCGTCATACTGGACGCTCGAATGACAATGGCATTGACGGGCTGATTATTCAGGATTTCCCAGATGGTGAGGTGCATAACTATTATATTCAAGCCAAACTATATAGTGCTGGGAATAATATATCTAATGGCGATTTGAGAAACTTCATAGGTGCTTATCCACCACAAAAAACCAATCATCATGGCTTGTTTATTACTACGACAAGCTTTACCAAGCCTGCGCAGGAATATGCCAATGCAACGGATTCGCACAGTTTGATACTCATCGATCAAATGAATCTCATAGAGCTTATGATGCAACATAAGGTGGGTCTAAAAGAGGTCAATGCCAGACCGAAATTATTATTAGACAATGACTTCTTTAACAAGATCAAGTTGTATTGATAGTATCTTTCAATACTTTTCATATCTATTAAAAAAACGCTCTTTATTATGATAGAGAGCGTTTTTTATTTATACATATCAAGTAAAAGTTAAATCAGTATCCAACCACCGCCGCATCGACGATACGTGGGTCTGACGAGCCGTAGACACCATTTGGCGTGATCATAATCGACTGGGTTGAGCCCATCGCTGATTTTGGACTGACCGTATGACCCATTGATTCAAGCTTTTTAACCGTATCAATATTCAGTGCTTTTTCGACCCGAATCTCATCAGGCAGCCATTGGTCATGGATACGCGGTGCGTGAGTGGCCTCAGCGATATTCATATCATGATCGATGACGTTCGAGATTATTTGGGTGACAGTGGTAATGATGCGGCTACCACCAGGGCTACCCGTGACGATATATGGTTTACTGTCTTTAAAAACCAGTGTCGGACTCATAGAAGATAATGGGCGTTTATTGGCTTCAACGGCATTGGCATCACCGCCGATTAAGCCATAACCATTTGGCACACCCGGTTTGGCAGAAAAATCATCCATTTCATTATTGAGCAATATCCCCGTACCTTCAGCGACAAGACCTGTGCCATAAGAAAAGTTCAGCGTATAAGTATTGGCTATCGCATTGCCCTCTTTATCGACAACAGAGAAATGCGTGGTCTGATCACTCTCATAGGGTAGAGGGTTGTTGGCTTTGATGGTAGACGCTGGCGTGGCTTTGTCTGGATTGATTAAGGTGCGCAGTTTATCCGCATAAGCCTGAGAAGCTAAACCGCTGGCAGGCACATCGATAAAGTCAGAATCACCTAAATACTCTGAGCGATCCGCATAAGCCAACTGCATTGCTTCAGCCATTAAATGAATGGTTTGCGCACTGTTTTGCCCATAGTCTTTTAGCGGATAACCTTCCAAAATGTTTAAAATTTGCACAATATGAATACCACCAGAAGACGGCGGTGGCATCGAGACAATCTCATAACCACGATAATCGCCTTTGACTGGCTCGCGGGCTATGGCTTCATAGTTGGCTAAATCCTGTAAGCTCATGCTACCGCCAGCCTCATTGACCGCTTTGACCAACTTACTTGCGGTTTCTCCTTTATAGAATCCATCGGCGCCTTTTGCGGCAATCAGCTTAAGCGATTTTGCCAATTCAGGCTGTTTTAAGCGCTCACCGGGTTGATAGGCGCTGCCATCATGTTTAAAGAATACCTTTTTGGTGCTTGGCCATTTTTGCATGCGATCGCTTAATGCTGTGAGTGACTCAGACAGACCTGCTGTGACTTCTATACCGTCCTCAGCCAGTGCAATCGCTGGTGCCATCACTTGTCCTCGGCTCATGGTGCCATGATCTTCTAATGCTTTAAGTAATCCTGCGACCGTTCCCGGTACGCCAACTGCTAGACCGTGATAACGAGACAAGTCGCTGACCGCATTGCCATCCTCATCGAGATACATATCACGCGAGGCGCTACTCGGTGCTTTTTCACGGTAATCGAGTGCCACCGTTTTGCCTTGCTTGGCATCATAAATCATCATAAATCCACCACCGCCAATGTTGCCTGCGCGCGGCAAAGTTACTGCTAAGGCAAAGCCAACGGCGACTCCAGCATCAACCGCATTACCACCGTCTTTTAAAATCTTGAGTCCAATATCAGAGGCGAGGGCTTCTTGGGTGGCGACCATGCCGTTTTTTGCCCAAACAGGGTGGTGAATCGCATCTTCAGAATAGATGGCTTGATCGGCATTGGCATTGTTAATCGTGGAAGTGAGGGTAGTGGTTTTGGCTCTTGTCACACGCTGAGTTTCAGATATTACAGTAGGATTATCAGCCATAATCGCGAGATTGATGGCGCTAGTGTTAATCGATGTTTGGTTGATAGTAGTTGATTGATTGGTTGTCGGCTCAAGCGCGTGAGCAGATAGTGATACTAAAAATGTGCTACTGATTAACAAAATAGCCGCTTTAATATTTGCTCTACTTTGAGGATTATTGTCAGCAGTGCGTATGTTGTTTTTTGATATCGAGGTTGGCATTGTAAAGTCCTTTTTACTTGAGCGAGAAAGCCATAGTGAGAAAGTTGTTTTGTATAAAAAAATCTAAGTATTTTCTTAATAAATAGGTTCTAATTTTACTAAATTGTAACGCATTGTGATATAAATAACGGTACTAATGTACACTAATTATAGACTGGCTATTTATACAAAGAGATTACTATGTCATCAAATCATATTAATAATCATAATCGACAGCGCTACTCTGAGATGACGAGTCATCATTCGTCTATCAATAATAACGACCATGTATCTCAGGTAGGTAAATTGACGTCTATCGCCTTGCTGGTTGGCACTACGTCTCTGGCTCTTTTGGGCTGTCAATCAAGCCCAGCGGTATCGTCGACTGCGGCATCAAAAAGTATGATTGATTTTAGTACCGCCGATAGTGCACAGAGCCAAGCACAAGGACGCGCATTTAATGCCAGCCTCACAGCCAAATCTGAGCGTTATCAGCAATTATTTGACCAAGAAAAATATCCCAATACTGACAATCAAGCAAAGTCACATTTACTGGCAGCTATTCGTCAGCATCTGGCAACAGAACACGTAGCAGTCTCGCAAGCCAATTATCAAGCCGTTCCTTTTATTGCTCCAGACAGCATTGATGCAGGCTCTAGTAGCTTGCTTAGAACAATTATAGAAGCCTATGCTTATAAGCCTGACGGTGACTATGATGAAAGTGATTATGAGGACAGGCAAACTGAGGCTATGGCAGAGTTAGCAGCGGTAAGTGCAGAGTCGAATAAATGCAATGACAATGAGGACGATGACGCTTATGAAGTCTGTGTTGTAGAGGATGTTAACTATGACGAAAACGGTTATAGTCGCAGTGACTATCAATCAGAGAGTTACGGCGAAGGGAACTATGACACCGATGATTATGAATCAGACAGTGCTTTTTCAAAGTTATCAAAATTAAACCCAAAAAGCATGATAGAGCAGTATGAAGCCATACAAACGGCTAAACAACAACCAGAGGATGTAGAACAAGGTAGCCAATCAGCAACATCTACGGGCGTCATTGGTCAAATGCTGAGTATGTTCCATCGCACGCCTGAACAGATAGCCGCGTCAAATGCTTATCAATATCAAAATTTAACGTTCAATAGTGTCAGTCAGTACAAACCCAAACAGCGACAACTGCAAAGCGTCTATAGCTATGATTATGTGACACCAACGATTAGCTCATCTATACAGATACCGCTAGCGTTCGATTTTAACCATAGTACAGTTACGGTAGACCCATCAGCAATCATGCCTATTGTGGCATTGGTTAATCCTGAAAACACCCCTTTACCTAACCAAATGACCTCACATACTGTTAGTTTTGGGTTGCCTGAGAGTATTACCGCGCAGCTGCCGCCAGCAGTGCTTTACGATGCCGCCATTGCTGCCGTACAGAGCAGCATGGCAGAGCTAGCGTCTGAGCACTTTAGCGCGGTAGATATTCGCAGTGATGCTTTTGCTAAAGAAGTCGGTGCGAGCCGAGCGGTAAAAGTCTATTTCGGCAGCAAGCAAAGCGGTGAGATGATTGGCAAAACCCTAAAATACATGACAAATTCGCTACAGGATTATGTCGATGCCAATCCACAGAAATATCCTGATGGCGCTATGCTAAAAACCGCGCTTGCGAAAGTGCAGCTATACAATAAAGGCTACCAAAGTGCGGATGTAGGTTCGCTTTTGCAGCTAATTGAAGCCATAGGTCCAATCTCTTTTAATCAGATAAATTACTATTATTTAGATAGCGCCGATCGCCTGCTTGCTAAGCAGCAGCGGGTAAATATCGGTGGTGACTTGATGGGTTCGACAACCAGCGTGCTGAATCAAGTACGCTATGATAAAAGCAGTTTTAGTAAACATGCACTAACGCCTTTATTGGCTGAGTCTTTTGGCGCAAATGCTAAAACTGCTATCGATGGCAATGCATGGATGGCAGAGCAGCGTCAACAAAAAGACAGACTGCAAACGGCACGTGATGCCCGCTATGACTATAGTGGGAGCAGGGATGATGACTATGGTAGCGATTATGCAGATGGTGATAGCGGCTATGATGCAGCAGAATATGACAGTGCTGATAGTCAAGATGACACTGGTATTGAAGACGATGCTGACAACAGGGTAGATGATCAATAACGCTATCTTGTCATGTTCAAGCCCATATTTATTAAGGATAAAAAATGAAAAAATCACATCAAATCATTGCAAGTCGTCTTTCGTCAGCGAGCCTTGCGTCAGTTCTTAATGGCAATCGCCTATTTGCTGGTGCATTGGTAACAGGGGCACTATTATTAACGGGCTGCCAATCTACCAGTCTTGACCAATCTAATGCTATGACTGCCAAGCAAACGCCAGTGGCAGCAAAGACAGCGTTGGCGACTGCGTTACAGAAACAGCGCCGACAGTCTTTTAGTTACCATAGCAATCTGGAGATCAGTAACGAGCAGCAGTTTAGCGATATAAATATGGAAATAGATGCCAAAGCGCCAGTCGCCTCAGTTTATATCGATGAATACTGCGAAGACACACACGATCAAGCGTATGCCACCTTAATTACCCAAGCAGAAGCGCAAAATAAAGATATTTTGGCGGCAGATTATGATGCTCAGCGAACGGTGCTCAAAGACACTTATCTTGAGTGTACGGATGCCTATGAGGCATGGGTAGAGAGTAAATATGATAGTGAAATCAATGTGCCAGCGTTTTACCAACAGTTATTTGACAATTACGACGACCGATCGACAGCGCAAGATATCAAAAAAGCAAAGTTGCTAGATGCTTATGTGCTAAAGCCGCTGTCTATCAATGCGCAAGGTGTTTATCAGCCAATGGTTGGCAAGGCGACGATGCTGGCGAGCGTGCAGTATCAAGCACGCAACCATCAAAGCAGTGTTAATCAGCCAATTTATCTGGATTTGAAAAACGGTAATATTTATCTATGGGCAGATAATTTTGCGATGTTTAATTCAGAACTGTTAGATGACAAGCTCGGCATAAAGTGGCGCAATAAGTGGTTAAAGTTGGCCATTGATGACGGCACCTTACCCAAAGGCTTTGGTAGTGAGTTGATAAAAAGCCACTTTGCAGCCTTAGACGCCACATTTGATGCCGCACCGATTAGCCAGTTTGATTATGTCGCCCCTAATACGCTAGCCTCGCTCTCTCCCAAGCTGCCCGCGCATCAGCTACCAGCAATGCTGGCAAGTAACCAAGTTATTCGCCGTGTACAAAGCGCTGAGAGTTATGAGCAGTTTTATCAAGATTATATGCGCATCGTCTACGAGCGGATGAGTCAGCGATATCCAGAACTGGTCAAAGAAAGCGCGGCTGACGAGGCAAGCGACACAAATGCTAGGAAATTTACCAGTAAAGCGTTGGCGCAGCAAATATTGGCAATGATAAAAAGTGACATAGATAGTGATGTGGATAGTGGCAGTGAGACAATAGAGGAAACAATGGCAGAGGCAAAAGAAAAGACGGCAGAAAGTGCAATGCTATCAAATGCAGAGACGCAAGAGTTGTATGGATTTGATAAGCGTGGTCAGCTCAAATGGCAGCATCTGCGCAGTGAGCTTCCGAGTGAAACTACTTCTAATAATATGGTCATAGATGTTTTGCAGCAGTATTCCGCTGTAAGCGCCAAAAACATGGCATTTCCCAATTTACCAAGTGATGTACAAGTGCCTAATGCCAGTAATAGTATTGATGTGCGCGAGTATGGCAGCGAGTTGATGCAGTATTATCGTGATGGCAATGGTACTGCGATGGGCAAAATGATGTTTAGTGTCATGCCAATGGCTAAAGAGAAGTTGGGTTCGGTTGATTAGAGTAATGTTTTTATGTTTTAAATTGCTATGTTCTGAAACTTCAAAAATTGAATGATATTGATATTAAAAAAGGAAGGTTATGAAAAAGTTTTTAGTAGGATTTATTTTCACTATAGTTGCATGTGGATCTGCCCAAGCAGGATGTATTGGTAGCTCATCTTTTTCTACATGTTCTGATGCAAGTGGAAATTCATATACAAATAACAGAGTAGGAAATACAACATATACATCTGGCTATAATAGTAGTACGGGAAGCAGTTGGAACCAAAATACTAATAGAATTGGTGATACCTCTTATACTAATGGTGCTAGTGCTGATGGGAGTTCTTGGAACAAAACTTCTCGCCAGATTGGGTCTTATACTTACCATAATGGTAGCGATAGTGATGGAAATAGTTTTAATTACTCATGCAACCAGTTTGGTTGTAATTAATTATATAAAGAAAAATTTTGAAAACTAAAAAGCGCACCGTTTATACGATGCGCTTTTTTATGTGTTAATAATCAGTCTTATAGGACATTCAGCATGAATGCAAAATAGTCTATTAATGACGAATTACATGCCTTGATGTGGTTTGCCATGCATTTTACCGTGCTCTGAGCCTTTATGACCTTTCGCCATTTTTTCAGCTTTTAATGTAGCAAGTTTTGCTCGTTGCTCAGCAGTCAATATTTGAGAGATAGCATGTTGAGTCTGTACTCGCTCAATGAAGCGTTGCTTGGTTTTAGCCGCTTGCTGATCAGCTAAGCGATTGACTGCTGCTGTATTTAGAGTGCTGGCATTGGTCAATGCTTGCATTTGTTGCTGCATTTGCGCCCGTTCCAATTTGTTTTTTGTACGGTCAGCTTTACGATCGCCGTGTTGTGCTTGCATGATGGCTTTGATTTGCGCTTGTTGCGTTGCTGTTAGATCTAGTTGCGACATTGGACCTCTCATGCCGCCTTTTTTCATACCACCTTTTTTCATGCCATCTTTATGCTGCATTTTACTGGTCGTTGGTGTGGTATCAGTGGTTGCATTAACACTGGTACAAGCTGTTACGGTGAAAATGCTAGACATTGCTAATACTGAGCCCATTAATAATTTTTTCATCATCGTTACCTTAATTTATGGTGCATACGTTATTGGTTGCGAAAAAGTCAGTTTTTATCTGATCAGCTTATGAACAGTAAGTGCCCCGGATAGCCACTATCCATCACAGCTTGTTATCAGTATTTGTCGCTGATAGACGCTATATTACGACAGTTAGAGGTTACGAACATTTATGAAGTATTAAGAAAGGTAACGTTTATAGCGAATCCATAAGCAATTGACTGATAATATGGCTCATAAAGCGATCTAACGCTTAAGGAGAAAGATGTGCCACACATACTACTAGGCGATGATGACGAAGAATTGACCCAATTGTTACAAGAATACTTGCACAATCATGGGGTGACATGCGACTGCGTTCACGATGGTGAGGCTGTCATACATAAACTCAAAACTGCGAGCAATAATGTGCTTAATGGTACTGCTGCTTACGACCTGTTAGTGCTAGATATTATGATGCCAAAAATCGATGGATTGAGTGTCTTGCGTCAATTACCCAATATCAGTGATATCCCTGTCATTATGCTGACGGCAAAAGGGGAGGAGATTGATCGTATCATTGGGCTTGAACTTGGTGCTGATGATTATATTACCAAACCCTGCAATCCTAGAGAGCTGCTGGCACGTATCAATGCCGTCATCAAACGCACCAGCGCAGCGACATCAGAGCATACGCCGCTACCAGAGAGTCGTTTGCATCTGGATCAAAACCAGCGGCTTTGTCAGATAGATGGCATAGAACTACAAGTGACGGGGACAGAGTTTGATTTGTTGGTTGCGCTACTGAAACAAAAAGGCGAGGTGGTGAGCAAAGCCTGGCTGTCAGAGCATGTTTTACAACGTGAATTACAGCCGTTCGACCGTAGCCTTGATGTGCATGTCTCGCGATTGCGCAAAAAATTCCAACCTTTTCATGATGAGCCGATCAAAGCGGTTCGTGGTAAAGGCTATCAGCTGGTATTGTAATGACGGACTCATCGATGAACGCTTCCAAGAAAGCTATTAACCATAAAACGCTTAAGCAAACCCCAAAGTTTAAAGTGCGAATCACACTATTTTGGCGTTTGTTTCTAAGTCTATTATTAACAATTATAATCACCTCTATTTTATCGATCATGGTGGAGCGTTGGCTGGTCGAAAAAGCACTAACGGTTCGCATGAACGTACAAACTGATAGTTTATTGATTAAGCGTCAAGAAATGGTTGAGGCATTAAGAGCGGGTGATTTAAGTACAGTTAAGCAGATGTATCGTCAGGACCGTCAACTCATGAATCAGATAAGTGTTTACGATGAAGAAGGGGCGATTATATTTCCGCGTTATCGCAATAGAGATGAGCGTAGGCAAAAAGGTATGCAGGGTAGTCGGCGTGAAGTAGGGCAACCATCAATGCAATCAATGGCAGCTCAGCCCAATGTGGACAATAACAGGATTAATAGTCACGATGATAATAATAAAATGTCGAATGATAAGTCATCATTCTTAAACCATATTCTGCAACCGATGATGCCAAATAGCGCTACGCTAGCTGATTTCGACAGTCGCCCTGAGCTGGCTGATGTGACGGTCGTCTTACCAGATGAGCAGTCTGTCATTATACAATTACGTCCGCATTTGCGTTTTGCTGATGTTATGGCGCTGCAACGTGGCAATTTTCCCATACGTTTGCTATTTATTCTCGTTTTTAGCGTCTTGGTTTGTATTTGGCTGAGCCGTACAATGACTCAGCGTATCCGCCGTGTACAAAATACCGTACACCGTCTGATTGATGGCGATTATCAGACCCACCCAGACCTATCAAAAATGGGAGATGATGAGCTTGGTTTACTCGCAAAAGACGTGGCTAAACTATCAAAACGGTTGGCTGAGAGTGAGCTGGCACGCAAACAGATGCTCAGTGATATCTCGCACGAGCTACGATCGCCACTGGCGCGTCTAGACGTTGCGACTGAGCTGACTCGCGACTTTGCACCGAATGCCAGTCGTTATCTCGACCGTATAGATAAAGAGTCGGCGCGGATGAATGAGTTGATTGAGCAAATCATTCATATTCAATCTCTACAAATGCAGCAATATACCATCGACAATATAGAAAACGAAGCGGTTGATATTTCTGACATCATTAGTGAAATTGGACAAGACGTTTGCTTTGAGTTTCAGCATAAAAATGTGCGTTGGCAATGGCAGCCGAGTCATGCATTGGTGGCAGACGCTTCATCTACCACTGATTCAACAACGCCTTGGACTGTGCTTGGCAACCAAGAACAGCTGCATAGTGCGCTTGAAAATGTCATTCGTAATGCTTTTATGCATACGGCCTCTGATTCAACAGTCATTGCTGACATTAAAAAAGTGGAGATGGAAGGCAATAAGCCTGCACTTCAAATCAGCATCACAGACGAGGGTGGTGGCATCGCGGATAAGGACTTGGCGCGTATTTTTCAGCCCTTTGTACGGCTTGACTCGGCTCGCCATCGTGAAACGGGGGGGTATGGTTTGGGGCTGGCAATCGTTCATGCCGTGGTAATGGCACACAAGGGTCAGATTCATGTCTATAATCGCCAAGATGATATCCAAGGGCTGGTGATGCAAATAACATTGCCTGTTAACTCTGAAGGGGACTAAGAGCAGCATAAAGTGGCGAACACGCGCTTAAAACATCTCTAAAGTGTGTGTATAAGCGTGTGTTTTATTAAGTTTCAAAGCGGATTATTTCAAAAAAGTGGGAGCATTCAATATAAGCAAGGAGCAAAAAACATCTGTATATTCATTTTTTGTTATATAATTGGATGAGCGGTAATAAATGCCCGATGAGCGGCATTGTCTCTCTCTATATATTCGGTAATACTAATATATAGAGAGAGCGATTAGGGCTTTTCAAGATAAAAAGTGTTAGTTGTTGGTTAACAAGATAAATGATGAACAAAAAACATTTAATCGTTATCCGCCGATAACGTGTTTTATTTTGTGATATCGACTCTCTGCAAGATGGATATTATCTTTGATTTTTAAATCTGACCAGTCTGTAAGGGAGTGCACACTATGAACCGCATCTATAAAGTAATATGGAATGAAGCCTTGAGCTGTTTTACCGCAGTTGGTGAATATGCAAAGGGGCGCGGCAAATCTTCCAAATCTAGCGTGAGCGCAAACGCGACCATCAATACGACTTCTAATCTTTCTTCTACCCAATTTTTCCGACTATCCACGATCGCCATAGGGATGCTGGCGGCTGGATTTACAATGTCACCGCAAGCTTTTGCGCAAGTGAATGTCGGCGGTGGTACGGGATCTGGTACGGCAATTTCTTCTTGTAATACAAACAGTACTGAAGCGAATGCTGAAGGCAGCTATTCGGTTGCCATTGGCTGTGAAGCGGACGCTGGGCAAAACTTCAATCTGGTCGATAGAGGCAATCCGTCATTTACTTGGACGGGTGGTTCACAAAACAACTCTGGTAGTACCGCCATTGGCACTGGGACAGAAGCCGGTGACGTCGCTACTGCTCTAGGCACTCAAGCAAAAGCCATTGGTCGGTCATCTGTGGCAATTGGGGCGGCAGCGTATTCTAATGGGAATACCTCGTTAGCGCTTGGACGTCAATCGGCAGCGACTGCTGACTTTGCTCAGGCTATTGGTAACGTCTCCTCAGCAACGGGTCAAGGCTCTCTTGCTGTTGGTCATTCAGCACTTGCCTCAGGCAAACGTGGTATTGCGATTGGTTCAACTGATTTTGAAAATGCAGGTACAGTGGCTGATCAAGCAAATGTAGGTTATAGAGCGGATGGACAGACTCAAGCAGTTGGCAGTGATACGATTGCCTTTGGTAGTAATGCAAAAGCGACTGCTGATAACAGCCTTGCTTTTGGTGTCGGCTCTCGATCTAACGCAGTAAATGGCATCGCATTAGGTTCAAACTCTATTGCAAATCGTGCTGGTGGTGCCAGTGGTTTTGTGCCAGTAGGAGCAGATAGCTCAGTCATCCAAGCAACGGATAGCGTTACGCTTGGCGCGGTCTCTGTAGGAACAGGAGCAGCGGGTGGCAACCGTCAGATTGTAAACGTCGCAGCAGGTAGTAGTGACAGTGATGCTGTCAATGTGGCTCAGCTAACGGGGCTGTCGAATACTGTCGCTAATAATAAAACCAAGTATTATAGCGTGGACTCAGCTGCTGTCGGTAATGCTAATAACGACGGAGCGACAGGTTATAACGCCATGGCGCTGGGCGGAAATGCAAAAGCCACTGGTAGCCAAACCATTGCGATTGGCAGCTCAGAATTTGGGCAACAGACGATGGCAAGTGGTGAGCAATCGATTGCTATCGGTGCTAACGTCGTGTCTAGAGGGGCATCCTCGATCGCGATAGGCGGTGATGATCTAGATTTTGCATCGAGAACCAATATCGATGGTAGTCCATTGTCACCACTAAATAGTGGCACAGTTAACGATGTTTTCAAATCCTACGTAGGTAAAGATCTGGTAGAAACCAATCAATATGATGTCAATACCGAAGCTGGAGGTGCTGCCTCGATAGCCATTGGTGCAAAATCGCTGTCTAAAGGTGATCTGTCTACAGCCGTTGGTGTTCATTCCAATACCTCGGGAACGGCTTCTTCAGCGTTCGGTGTTGGCGCATCAGCGAGCAAAGATGGTTCAGTCTCTTTAGGTGCAGGCTCAACAACAGCAACAAGTGCAAGCTCTGAAAAGACGATGACAGTTGGTGGCGTGGTATATGATATCGCCGGTAATGTCATTGATGATAAGGGTATGTTACGAGAGGGTGCGCAAGTATCCGTGGGCGTAGTAGGATCTGAGCGTCAGATCAAAAACGTCGCTGGTGGAGCTGTCACTGCGGCTAGTACAGATGCCGTGAATGGTAGTCAATTATATGCGACCAATGAAGCGGTCGGAAATAATACCACGACTATTAACAAAGGCTTTGCATTAAAAGCCGCTGATGGTAATACAGTACAGAAACCATTGGGACAAGCCGTTGAGGTGGTTGGCTCTAACAGCAACATCGACACCCGAGTAAAAAATGGCAAAATCGAAGTTGAGCTCAATGACAACTTAAACCTAGGTACAACAGGCAGCGTTAGCACTGGCAACTTATTAAACGGCACAACGGTCAATGGTCTAGGTATTGTCACTGGAGGAGTACTTACTGGCGTCACTACCGTTAGTGGTACAGGTGTCACGGTAACGGGTGGAAGCATATTTAACCCTACCAATGCCACGTTAACCAGTAATGGTCTGACCATTTTAAATGGTCCAAGCATCACCAAAAGCGGGGTCAATGCGGGTAATAAGAAGGTCGTCAATGTTTCTAATGGTACGGTCAGTCTAAATAGCAAAGACGCCATCAATGGTGGTCAGTTATTTAATACCAACCAACAAGTCACGACCAATACTAACAACATCTCAACCAATACCACCAATATTGGCATCAACACTGACAATATTGCTAAAGGCATCAAGTTTAATGTGAATGATGCAAGTAGCGGTGGCACTCTCAAAAAAACTTTCGCCTTGGGTGAAGAAATTAAGTTTGATACAGACAGCAATTTAACCACCACTGGCTTATCAACGGGTGATGGAATCAAACTTGGTTTAGCCAACAACTTAACAGGTCTGGATAGTGCAAGCTTTAATAGCGGCGTTAGTATCTCATCTACTGGTATCAATGCTGGTGATAAAGTCATCTCAGGAGTGGCTAGCGGTGGCACAACAGAAACCAATGCGGCGAATATTGGTGATTTGAATAGTGCCATTACTGGTGTATCCACCTCAGGCTTTGCATTAAAAGCTGCTGATGGTAACACAGTACAGAAACCATTGGGACAAGCCGTTGAGGTGGTTGGCTCTAACAGCAACATCGACACCCGAGTAAAAAATGGCAAAATCGAAGTTGAGCTCAATGACAACTTAAACCTAGGTACAACAGGCAGCGTTAGCACTGGCAACTTATTAAACGGCACAACGGTCAATGGTCTAGGTATTGTCACTGGCGGCGTGCTTACTGGCGTCACTACCGTTAGTGGTGCAGGTGTTACAGTAACGGGTGGAAGCATATTTAACCCTACCAATGCCACGTTAACCAGCAATGGTCTGACCATTTTAAATGGTCCAAGCATCACCAAAAGCGGGGTCAATGCGGGTAATAAGAGAGTTATTAACGTTGATGATGGGGTTAACGCAAAAGATGCGGTGAATTTTAGTCAGCTAGAAACGACTAATACTAATGTCACGACCAATACTAACAACATCTCAACCAATACCACCAATATTGGTACCAACACTGACAATATTGCTAAAGGCATCAAGTTTAATGTGAATGATGCAAGCAGCGGCGGTACTCTCAAAAAAACCTTTGCCTTGGGTGAAGAAATTAAGTTTGATACAGACAGCAATTTAACCACCACTGGCTTATCAACGGGCGATGGAATTGCTCTCGGTCTGTCTCCAACTTTAACGGGCCTCACTAGTGCAGATTTTGGTGGTGTTAGTATCTCTACTACTGGTATCAATGCCAACGACACCCAGATCAAGGGAGTAAAAAGCGGTGGTAATACGGAAACCAATGCAGCAAACATCGGTGATGTACAGATGGCAGCCGCAGGAGCGAGAACCAAAGTAGTTAAAGGTACGAATGTTGCCAGTGTTGACTTTTCAAACGATAGCGATACTGGACAGGATGTCTATACTGTCAATGCCAATGGCACCAGTGTTTCTACTGCAGATGCTAATGCACTAACAGTTAGCACTAGTGTCAAAGATCCTGATACCAATATCACCGACTATCAAGTTGATCTAAGCGAAGGTAGTAAGGCAAGCTTGGTAAAAGCCGATAGTGCGATGCAAACGGTAGTGACACAAATCAATGGTGCTGATGTCAAGACTTTGGATAAAGACAATAATACAGCCAACTTTATTACTGGTGACAATATTGTCTTGACCGCTGACAATGGTGGTATCAAAGTTGCTACTGCTGCCGATTTAGTCTCAACCAGCTTGACCACAGGAACTACAGTCGTCAACGCTGATGGTGTCACATTCACGGGTGGGACTAATCAAACGGTCAGACTTAGTAATAGTGGGCTGGACAATGGTGGCAATCAAATTACTAATGTCGCTAACGGTACAATAGCCAGCGATGCCGTAAACTTTGGTCAACTACAAGCCACGACCACGACCATCGATAAAGGTTTTGATTTCGATGGTGACACGGGTACTACCGTTAATCGTCAGCTTGGTGACAAGCTGACAATCAAAGGTGGCGCGACCGTGGCAAGTGACTTGTCAAATGGCAACAACATTGGCGTCGTTGCTGACGGTACCAGCACATTGACCGTGAAACTTGCGAAAGATTTAACTGGTCTTAACAGCGCAAACTTTGGTAGCGGTGTCAGCATCTCAGCCAATGGTCTGAACAATGGTGGCAATAAAATTACTAACGTTGCAGAAGCGACCACAGGTAAGGATGCGGTAAACTTCGACCAATTGTCAGCAACCAATAGTCTCGTGGCCAAAGGCATCAAAATCGGTGATGGCAATAGTGCCAACGACCAGCAGTTTGCTTTAGGTGATACCATCAACGTCACTGGTGATAGCAACATTACGACGATGGCCTCAGCAACGGGTGTTCAGGTGAAACTGAATAACCAGTTGAATTTAGGCAATGAGGGTAGCATGCAGATTGGTAATAGCATTATGAATAGTAATGGCTTTACCTTTACTGGTAATGGTCCCGGTAGAACGGTTAGACTGAGCAGTAGTGGTCTTGACAATGGTTTTAACAGAATCACCAATGTAGCTGCTGGTATTGCAGATACAGATGCAGCGACTGTCGGACAGTTGAACGCCACGACGTTTGCCCTTGATCAAGGTTGGGGACTAACGGCTCAGGGTGATGTTGCCACTATGATCAAACAAGGCAGCGCCATCGATTTGAACAGTACAGATGGTAATATTAAAGTATCTAGATCAGCGGACAATAATGTTAGCCCTGACCTACGTGCTGCTGCACCATTGGCAGGCGTCAATGACATTAGCTTCGATTTAAATCCAGACCTGAATTTAGATAGCGTAACGACGGGTAATACCATTATGAATAACAATGGGCTGACTATTACAGGTGGACCTAGTATCACCAAAGCGGGTATCAATGCTGCTGACACTAAGATTACAAACGTTGTGAATGGCGATGTCTCTGAAGGTAGCAAAGATGCCATCAATGGTGGTCAGCTCTATGCACAAGGCAGTGGCATCAGTAGTATCATTGGCGGTGAGACAGTCTACAATCCTGTAGATGGTACCTTTACCAATAGTAATATTGGTGGTACTGGTCAAAATAGTATCGACGGTGCGATTGCTTCTATTAAGCAAGGAGAAGTCGTTATCAATGAAAACATCCAAGCCAACACTACCAATATCCAAACCAATACCACGAATATTGCCACGAATAAAACAAACATCGATACTAATACGACCAATATCAAAGTGAACAAGGATAAAATAGATGCGGGTCTCAATTTTGGTGCTGATAGCGGTGCTACCATCAACAAACCAGTAGGCGATGGCAGTGTCCTCACCTTCACAGGTGGTAATAACATCACCACAACAGCAGCAGGCAGTAGTATTAAGTTTGATCTAAACGGTAATATTAATATCGATAGCGTCAAAACTGGCAATACGACAATCAATAATAATGGTGTCAGCATTGTCGGTGGTCCTAGTATGACCGCAAGCGGTATCAATGCCGCTGGCAACAAGATCACTGATGTGGCTGATGGCATGGCACCCAGAGACGCTGTGAATATGGGTCAATTAGATGCTGTTAGTCAAAGACTTGGCAACAACATGAATGAGCTAGGTTATAAAATTGGTGAAGTCGAAGACGATGCAAATGCTGGTATCTCAGCCGCCATGGCAATGTCTTCACTACCGCAAGCTTACATCGCTGGTAAATCCTTAATCGGTGGCGGTATAGGAACGTACAATGGGGAAAGTGCAGTTGCTATTGGCTTCTCGAAGTTATCCAATGATGGTCGTTGGGTCATGAAGGTAAACGGCACCGCTGATACCCAAGGTAATGCTGGCGGCTCGATTGGTGCAGGCTTCCATTTTGATTAAAGCAATCAAGCCTACTATCAAGTAAAGTGATTTGTTAGTTATAAAAATTAGTCATAAAAAAGCAAGGCATCAGATGTCTTGCTTTTTTGTAACATGAGCATGAAGACGTTTTCAGCGTGATGATTTGGTAGTCACTATTTGGTAGTCACCAAATGACTTTTACCAATGATTTGTTTTTCTTTGGCTCAATAGCCAATCGATAAAAAGCCCTCATTCTATGAGGGCTTATTTATTTTTATAAAAGCAATTCTATACTCTGAACATGGCTGCATTTGGGGTCAATCCGACATAAGCCATGCCAGCTTGCTCCATCCAATGTGGCTGCACGATACCATGTTGTAAAATAGCATGAATGTCTCGATGCGCTCTTTCTATTCTATGTTTTTTATATAGCGAGACCGTACCAGCGACCGCATAAATTTCCGATACCATGGCTCTGGCTTCTCTCGCTGCTTCACAGGCTGCTGCCCACACATCAGCCAGCTGTGTATCGGTAAAGGTGTTCTGTTGCTGTGCTTCGTTCCATAATACCTCGACACTATTGTGTAACTGTGCGCGCTTAGACGCTAATAAGGTTTTGCTTTTAGCGATAGTCGCTTGTACTGCTGCACGATCACGCAAATCTGGGCTTCTACCGGGCGTTACTTTCTTAAGGCAAATTTCGATTAACTCATCTGTCGCCGCTTTTAAGACACCCAGTGCCATCGCTGCACAGCCAACGGCATTAATACAACCGATTGGTAGGCGGCTATACGCATTATCGATGGCGACAGGGCTATCAAAATCGACCGCATAACGCTCCTGCACAAACGCGTCTTTGATGACGATGTCGTGACTGCCTGTACCATTTAGTCCACCAACATGCCAAGTATCAATCACTTCCACATCTTTTTTTGGAATAAAGAACAGCTTTAAATTTGCACCCGGTCCAAGGGTCGTAGGCGAGCCTTCGGATATTACCAAGCAGCGCAGCACAAACCAGTCTGCCAATTCACAACCTGATACTAATGTCCATTGACCTGAGACCGTATATCCTTCAGCGGTTTGTTTAGCAATCCCTTCAGGGCGTGCAGAGTTGGCATAGACATGAGAGGGGTCACTGTATATCTCTTTCATACTAGGCTCGTCTAAAAATCGTCCAAATGTGCAGGCCAAATGGTTGTTCCAAACGATCCAAGCAACTGAGGCTTCAGCACTGGCTAGCGTCTCATAAACCTTTAACGTTTCCACAGGATTGCCTTGCCATCCTCCCAACGATTTTGGCAGTCCCATCCTAAATAACGACAACTCTGACAGTTTTTTGACCACTGTCGGTGCAATTTTTCTACAGGTTTCTGTTTCTTCTCTAGCCGATAGGGCTAAATCATAAATATCTTGAGCGGCATGGGATGGTAGAGCGTCTTTGTTATTTGATAGATGTGTATAACTCATAATATCCAACCTTATTTTAATGTATAAAACAGTATGTTTATCTAAAATTAATTCTAAATTTGAGATATAACAACGCCTATACCAAGAATAGCCAACAGTTGACTGCTATACAACCAATAATTTGCATATATGAAATATTATATTGAGATGAAAAGTAGAAGTGATGATTCGATGAAATATTAAATACTATGTTTGGCTTAAGAGTATCAATGCTTTGCCTGTTTTCAGGCAGTCATTCGCTTTGATTGCTTTGTCTGAGCCCTGAGCCCAGAAATTATAAGGGCGTTTTGTTATTTAATTCTCTAATCATTTAATTTTCTAGGGCATGTCCTCATTTTAAAAATGGTAATAAAAATGAGATAAATTGCCGTCAAACAAGGAAAATAGCGCAGATAATATCAGGATATTAACCAGCTATTTGACGATGTTTGGCAAGATTTAGCCATTTTTAGCCCATTTAGAGGATACTCGATTGAATTGAGGACACGCCCTAGTCATTTAATAGCAAAACACCCTTACTGAAAGCACCCTGTTTGAGTATTTATTGAGACTTGGGCGCATCAGGCTGCATGCTAGGATCAGCGTCAGCAAAGGCTTTGAGCGTACGGCAATGCGTGTCAATTTCGACGATATTGGGATAAGCACTTAAATCCACGTTAAAACGTCGCGCCGAAGAGACCTGAGGAATCAAATAGCAATCTGCAAAAGTAGAGCTGTCACCGTAGCAAAATTTTCCACGGCTTTTGTCTTTTGCTAGTATTTTTTCTAACGCCGCAAATCCCTCACTCATCCAACGGTTGCACCACGCCATGACTTTTTCTTCGTCTACCGCCAGCTCATTGCGTAGATATTGTAAGATACGGCGGTTATTAATGGGATGAATATCACAACCAATCATAGCGCTAATGGCTCGTACTTGCATCCGTCCAGCCGCGTCTTTAGGCAATAGCGGGTTTTCTGAATGAACTTCTTCTAACCATTCTAAGATGGCAGGGCTTTGATATAGTAATAAATCATCGGTCTGTAAAACAGGCACCAATCCTTGTGGATTGAGTGATTTAAACGCATCTGCTAACTGCTCATCTTTTGCTAAATTGACCGAAATATAGTCATAGTCTAAGCCTTTGAGATTCATCGCGATACGAGTACGATACGAGGTGCTGCTGCGAAAGTAGCCATAAAGTGTCATCATTGTGAATTCCTTTTATTATGGTAGGTTGTGAATGAGATAAGCGGTTATAATTAATGGTACGAAATGTATCTTATACAATTAAAAAACTCTTATGACGTTACCTCTTCATTTCAGTTTTTCATGAATATGTTAGATTAATATGCCAAGTAAATTACTCATTGAGCAAAACATGCCAGCAGCTGAAAGCCCTTTAGAAAATCCCGTGACAACCAATAAAAGTCAAAGTGGCGTCCAGTCACTGGAGATTGGATTGTCGGTGGTAGACGTTCTTATCGATCATAACGAGCCGATGATGCTAAAAGATATTGCGCAAGTGATGCAAATGCATCCAGCAAAGTGTCACCGCTATTTGGTCAGCCTCATACGTAAAAACTATGCGCGTAAGCTTGATGATGGTCGCTACGGGCTAGGCGATAGGGTTAACACATTGGCAGCATTGGGGCACTCTGGATTTAGTCAAAACAATATTTTAGAGCGGCTGACGCACATCGCTAATGAAATCAAAGACACCCTGAATTGCGGTGTGCAGATTGCCAAATGGTTTAGCGAAGGTCCTATTATTATTCAGTCCGTTGAACCAGATAGCCCGATTAGTATTATCACTCGTATCGGTTCACGTATGCCGCTGACGACATCGGCGACGGGGCAATTATTTGCCAGTTATCAGCCAGATGCCGTCATTCAGCCATTGGTCACAGCTGAATGGCAGACAGACAATGAAGCAATAATCACAGAAAAATGGCAGAATTTCAGTCACTTGCAAGCCAAGATTCGTACCCAAGGCTATGCGACAGTGACGGGTGATATGCTCATGGGGATTAATGCCATTACGATTCCTGTCATATTGCCGCCGTTTGTTAATAGCGCTGTTAATCTATCTGCTGTTAGTGGCAAAACTGCTAGCAAAGGACTACCACTAGAGTACGCCATCACTATCATCGGAACGACAGAGCAATTGCCTATGAGTGAGCAACACAACGTGGTTGAGCAAATTCTAGCAATCGCGCAGCGTTATCAAATTGCGTAGCTGGTTTTTTTACTATATAAGTTTTAATCATATAAACTGACCGACTATCGCGTAAAGGAATTTTTGTCCGAATATCGTTTAATGATATTCATCCTTTAGACCATACAGGCGCTACTGGCAGCTTTTGCTTTTTCGTACACGTTGTCAGCGTCTAGACCAGTGGCATTGACTTCATCTAGATAGTGCTGTGAGCCTTCCATTAATGGACCTTTCCAGTCTGGGTCATTGAGTGGGTCAGGGATATCGATCATGATATCGCCTTTTTCTTTGGCTGCGGCCATTGCTTTGGCGTTACTGACGTCAAATACTTTGGAGACACGTGCTGCCATCTCCGCCCCTGAATTGTCATCAATTACTTTCTTGAGATCATCAGGTAAGTTGTTGTATTTCTCTTTATTCATACTGATAACAAAAGTAGAGTTATAAAAAGGAATGTTGGTGTGCGTATTGATTAACTCATCAAGACGAAATGCTTGAATGGGCTGCCAAGTAAAGCTAAGTCCGTCAATGACACCGCGTTGAAGGGAAGTATAAGTATCACTGGCAGGCATGCCAACAGGCGCCGCGCCAGTCGCTTCGATAATGTGACTGGCAACCGCAGAAGGTTGACGAATACGCAAACCTTTCATATCAGCTGGCGTGCGAATAGGCTTATCTACGGTATGCAGCGCACCTTGTCCAGTGCCTATCAGCGCTAGCAGGTGAGTATCTTCGTACTCATTTTTAATGACACTATCATCATACAGTTTATGAAGTATGCAGCTCTGCTGCTGTGCAGTATTGGTGATACCTGGCAGCTCTACAATTTGAGTTAAAGGAAATCGCCCTGCTGTATATCCTTGCGCTTGCATACCAATATCAACGATACCTTTTGCGGTAGCATCATAGGTAGCACCCGGTTTGCTAAGAGTAGCAGAAGGGTAGATCTCAATCTTTAAGCGGCCTTTTGATTCTTCTTCAATTTTCTTTGCCCATGGCTGCAATGCTTCGGTGTTTATGTTGTCATTGGCAGTCATAAAGTGTGAGAATCTTAGAGTAGTCACATCGCCTGTCTCTACATCAGCGTCTACTGCTGGGTCGTTATTAGAGCAACCAGTCATCGCGATCGAAGTCGCTAAGAGTATTCCTAAAGGGGGTTTTATTTTCATCATTGAATCCTTTCATGATGGTTAGATATTGTTCGCTACCTAGGGCGTGTCATCAATTAGTATATTGATGCATTCAATGGTCTTAAAATGATGGCACGCCCTAATTAATCATATAAAAAGAGATAGCAAACACAATAACAGGTCAATCACTCACCGACAGGCGCGACTTCTCTTGCTTCAGCCAGTTCCTCTGCATGTAAAAACTGGGTATGAGCTGGTGCGCGTTTGGTACGTGACCATTCTTCTAACATCTCATACTTCATGGCTTCAGTAATCATCGAGACTTTTTCTTCTGAGGTAATATCATCGTAGGTGAGTTCCATACGATGGCCATTAGGATCAAAGAAATAGATAGAATGGAAGATACCGTGATTGGTCACACCGACCACATCAATACCATTTTCTTCTAAATGCTTTTTTGCTGCCATTAAGGCATCACGGTTTTTTACCTTCATGGCTAAGTGTTGCACCCAATTCGGGGTATTCGGATCAAAACCCATTTCAGGCTGATTGGGTACTTCAAAAAACGCCAATACGTTGCCATTACCTGCGTCTAAAAACACATGCATATAAGGATCAAAGGCTTTGGTCGAAGGCACGTGGTCTTCAGCAAATGCAAGGATGAAGTCCATGTTTAGATATTTTTGATACCATTCAACGGTTTCTTTAGCGTCTTTGCAGCGATAGGCCACATGATGGATTTTTTCAATTTTAAAGCTCATATCAAACTCCTTTTGATAGGGAATGCAGTAAGTAATAGGCTGCCAGTACCGATTGACTATAGGTCGATGGTTGCTTGGCAGCTCAAAAACACTGTGCTCACATTTTTTCTAGACTATTTGTCAAAATCAAAGTTAAGCGCGGGCAGTACTTTGCCGCGTACTTCACCAAACCCGACACGAATGCCGTCTTTTTCGCTATAGCCTTTCATGATTACTGTGTCGCCATCTTCAATAAAACTGCGGGTCTCACCGCCTTTTAAAGTGACAGGTTTGGTCGCATTCCAAGCAATCTCTAGCATTGAGCCATAAGAATCTGGCGTTGGTCCTGAAATCGTACCTGAGCCCATCATATCGCCAACTTCCACTTTACAGCCAGTGATAGTGTGGTGGGTGAGCTGCTGCGCCATTGACCAATACATGTGCTTGAAGTTGGTCTCACAAACCACAGTGGCGCTATCTGAGTTTTCAGGCAATAACTCAACTGATAGATGGATGTCGTAGCTATTATTGCTGTCTTTTTCGTTTAGATATGCCAATGGTTTTGGCTCTTGAATCGGGCATGCCGTTTTAAAAGGTACCAACGCATCCATAGTCACAATCCAAGGCGAGACTTCAGAAGCAAAGGTTTTAGCATTAAATGGACCTAAAGGCACGTATTCCCATTTTTGAATGTCACGGGCTGACCAGTCGTTGAGCAAAACCATGCCAAAAATATGCTCAGAAGCATTGTCCACTGCGATTGGTTGACCAATGCTATTACCTTTACCAACTACAAAAGCAGTCTCAAGCTCAAAATCTAAACGCTTGCAGGCTGAGAAAATAGGGCGGTCATCAGCGTTTGGCTTTAATTGACCAGAGGGGCGTATCACCTCAGTGCCACTGACGATGACGGTGCTGGCGCGTCCGTTATAGCCCACTGGCATTTCAGTCCAGTTAGGGAGCAGGGCGTTGTTTGGATCACGAAACATAGTGCCGACGTTGGTGGCGTGCTCTTTAGACGAATAGAAATCGGTAAAGCCTGGTACGTGAACAGGCAGATGCATGGTGACGTCTGCTTGATTAAATAGCGCTTTTTTCTGCAAATCTTGATTATCACGCAAGGCGTCGCTGGCACTAGATAGGAGGGTTTGGATGGTTGTGCGTGCTTGGGTCCAATTGTCTCGACCTGAGTCAATAAAAGCGTTTAGCGTTGCTTGATCAAAATATGGACCACCCTCTAAGCTCAGTAAACCTTCTGCTTCGAGCACAGCCAAATCCAATACGTACTCACCGATAGCCACACCAGCGCGGCGCTTATTATTATCAGCAGCGTCTTTGGCGTCACTAAAAATACCATAAGGCAGGTTATGAATGGAGAAGTCAGAATCAGCGGCGATATCGATAAAGGATATGAGGGTGTTGTCAATCTTTGACATAGGTTGCTCCTTGCTAAAGCATATAATGAATTACGTTATAATTAACTACTTACGCATAATGTAATTTATCAAAGTGGAGATTGCAAGGGTTTTTGTGCAGTGTTTTCTTAAAATAGACGTGATACTAGGGACGTTGATGTTCTTTGGTAAAACAAATAGGAAAAACGTAGGACATAAAAAAAGGCTGAGCACTCGCTCAACCTTTTTATGAATCGCTATTACTGACTACCGCACCGTTTTAATGCGTGCTCACTCAGTCTTTCAAGACGTCTGCCATGGCATTGGCCACATAGTCGATGTTGCTGGTGTTCAGTCCAGCCACACACATACGTGAGTTGGAAACCATGTAAATGCCAAACTCGCTTTGTAAGCGTTCGACTTGCTCAGGCGTCAGACCAGTAAAGCTAAACATGCCATTTTGACGGGTAATATAGTCAAAGTTGCGGTTCGGGATTTTGGCTTCTAACACTGATTTTAGCTGTAAACGCATGGCTTTGATACGGTCGCGCATCGCATAAACTTCGCCAACCCATTGCTTATGTAGTGCTTCGTCGTTCATAACGATATCGACCACACGACCACCATGTGATGGCGGGCTTGAGTAAATACGGCGTACGGTAGCATTTAGCTGACCGAAGACGCGCTCTGTCTCGTCAACCGTTGGACAAACAACTGATAGACCACCGACACGCTCACCATATAGCGATAAGTTTTTAGAGAATGAGTTGCTGACAAACAATGGCAAGCCCATATCGACAGCTTTACGAATCGCATAAGCATCGCTGTCCATGTCTTCGCCAAAGCCTTGGTAGGCAATGTCCATAAATGGAATCAATTCGCGCGCTTGAATGACGTTCAGCACGGTATCCCATTGCTCACGGGTCAAATCTAGACCTGTTGGATTGTGGCAACAAGGATGCAGCAAGATCACATCATTTTTGTTCAACGTCTCAAAAAACGCAATCATTTCATCGAATTTGATGCTGCTGTTGGCTTTATCGTAGTACGGGTATTTACCCACTTCGACATCAGAGCCTTCAAAAATGGCAATGTGGTTGCCCCATGTCGGGTCACTCACATAGCATTTAGATTGTGGGAACCATTCATGGATGAACTCAGCGCCGACTTTTAACGCGCCAGAACCGCCGATTGTAGCGATAGTAGCGACCAAACCGTCTTTTAAAATCTGCGCGTCTTTACCGAACAGTAGTTCCTGACAGCCTTTACGATGTCCTGGTAAGCCTGCCATCGGCAGATAAGGACGCGGCGCAATAGGATCGGCAATGCGTTCTTCGGCTGTTTTTACACAGTCAAGTACAGGCAATACACCATTTTCATCATAATAAATACCAATGCCTAAATTGACCTTTTTAGGATTGTTATCTGCTGTATATTTTTCCATCAGCCCTAAAATTGGATCACCAGCGTAATAGTCGATACGTTCAAACATGTTGTTTCCTTATGAAATATAAATCAAGCCGCCAAAAATCATAGAGCAAATTGACGGTTAACTCAATATGAGATTCAATTATCTTGCATAATTAATAAAATAGTTGGTTGCAACCATTGTGTTTCAAGGCTTTTTAAGCACCGATCATGTCTGTATCAGCGATACTTAAGTATGCTGTAAGTCATTAAAATGACTGGAAAAATAGCTCTGCAAGAAGTCTTTGAAAGCAATGGTAGCAGGCGATAACGCACGAGAAGAACGCTGATAGATAAAAAACTGCCGCATTTTAACGGGTTGTGCCAGCGGCCTCATTTGTAAGCCATTGGCGCTAACCCAGTCGATGACTTCGGGCATATAGGGCAAACATAAGGTAATACCGAAGCCTTGACGGGTCATTTCAAGCGCGGTAGACATAAAATTCACTTTATACCGTGCCTGTTGGATATGACTGGCGATACGGTCATCCAACTCGGCTGTCACTTGTTCAATGAAAGGGCCTTGCAGCGTGATGAGCGGAATGTCTAATAAATCCTGCCACATTATTTCATGTTTTTGTGCCAGCGCATGGTTGTCAGGCATCACCACACAAAATGGCAGCTGATATAACAAATCAGCATTGATATCGTCCTCAGCCTCCATAAATCCAAGCTCAGTACCGACACCCAAATCTACTTCAATGTCCTGAATATGTCTGAGTAAGTTTTCTGCCGAACAATCTAATAGCGACACGCTAATCTCGGGGTGTTGTTTGGAAAACTGGGCGATGACTGCTGGCATCGAAGAGGCTGCAAACTGCGAAACAGCGAGTCGTACTTGACCTTGCGCCAAGCTTGTTAAACTGCTCGCCTCATTTTCAAACAGCTGCATCTCATTCAAGATACGCCGTGCTTGTGGCAATAAATGCCGTCCTACTACCGACAAAGACAGCTGGCGGGTAGTACGGTCGAACAGCACAATACCGAGGCTGGACTCTAGCTCTTTAATCAAGCCGCTAACGGCAGATTGGGTCAAATGCATCTGATCGCTGGCACGGGTAAAACTGCCATTGTCAGCGACTTGGATAAAAGCGGTTAATTGGCGAATGCTGATATTCATAAGTAAACCTGATAAATAAATCATAAAAAACAATTAGTCTTATAAATAAACCTAATCTAATATAAATACATCGTCAATAAGAATTATTGATTGAAGACATTTTTTATCGCATTTTTACCACCAATTGAAATTAAGGATGATTACAATGGCAGATTTATTTGACAACCCAATGAGCCTGAATGGGTTTGATTTTGTTGAATTCGCCTCGCCTCAACCGGATGCGGTCGACGCATTGTTCAAACAGCTTGGCTTTGCCCATGTCGCCAATCATCGCTCAAAAGATGTGGCGCTATACCGTCAAGGTGATATCAATCTTATTCTAAATCGTGAACCAAAAAGCGAAGCCAGCTATTTCGTTGAAGAGCATGGTGCTGGCGCTTGTAGCATGGGTTTTCGTGTGCAGAATTCCAAAAAAGCTTATGAGCGTGCCATCGAAATGGGCGCGCAGCCAGTAGACGTACCCACTGGTGTGATGGAGCTGCGCCTGCCTGCTATCAAGGGTATCGGTGGCTCACTGATTTATCTCATCGATCGTTATAAAGATGGTGAGTCTATTTATGACGTCGATTTCGAGTTTTTTGCTGATGTAGACCGTCGTCCTGTCGGGCATGGTTTTAAAGTCATCGACCATTTAACCCATAACGTTTACCGTGGTCGCATGGCTTATTGGGCAAACTTTTATGAGCGCATCTTTAACTTCCGCGAAATCCGCTTTTTTGACATCAAAGGTGAATATACGGGTTTGACCAGTAAAGCCATGACAGCGCCTGATGGCAAAATCCGTATTCCATTGAACGAAGAGTCAAAGCAGGGCGGCGGTCAAATTGAAGAATACTTGATGCATTTCAACGGTGAAGGTATTCAGCATATTGCTTTGGCCAGCGATGATTTGTTTGCCAGCATCGATAAATTAAAAGCAGCGGGTATCCCGCTCATGACTGCTCCAACCGCAACTTACTATGAAATGCTGAGTGAGCGTCTACCAAATCATGGCGAAAATGTCTCTGAGCTACAGATGCGCGGTATCTTGTTAGATGGCACCACTGAAGGCGGCGCACCGCGTCTGCTACTACAAATTTTCTCTGAAACTATCTTAGGTAGCCCTGTATTCTTCGAGTTTATCCAGCGTAAAGGTGATTACGAAGATGGCTTTGGCGAAGGTAATTTCAAAGCCCTATTTGAATCCATCGAGCGCGATCAAGTCCGTCGTGGCACGGTTGGTCAGCCAGAAACTGAAACACCGTAAGCGCCTCTACATTTAGGGAAAAATCCATAAAATAAACGGGCAGGGCAAAAGAAGTTTGTCTTGTCCCTAATAACCACTGCGCTCTGTAATACCATGTGTTCAATGCGATGACTGAGCTATGGTTCAGTCATGATTGAAAACGAATAGCAAAAATTCAGAGCGCTAATGGCAATAAAAGGAATACAGGCATGGAACGCCTACCACATACGAATTCTGTTAATAAAGCTATCGGTGCCAACAGCGTTGCTTGCAAAACGCTAGGCACTGATGCCAGTCACGATGATTCTGCTTATAAAAAGCAGGATTCTATGCCTAAAAAACAACCTTACGTGTCGCATCAGCCAGATAGCCATGGTCATATTCACTATAGTGATGATGAAAATGGTATGTGGCAGGCATTGCTTGAGCGTCAAGCCGAGCAAATACCTAACCGTGCCTGCCCAGCCTATCTAGACGGTTTAAAAAAGCTGAATTTGCCCGCTACGCGTATTCCGCAATTGCATGATATCGATGAGGTATTGCAAGCCACGACTGGCTGGCAAACTGCCGCTGTCCCTGCATTAATCAGTTTTGGTAAGTTTTTTAAATTGCTTGCCAATAAATCCTTTCCGGTGGCAACTTTTATCCGTCGATTTGATGATATGGACTATATCGAAGAGCCCGATATTTTTCATGAAATCGTTGGACATTGTCCGCTTTTGACCCATCCTGCCTTTGCGACGTTCAATGAAACTTATGGCAAGTTGGGTCTTAATGCCACTAAAGAAGAACGGTGGTTTTTGGCACGGCTCTATTGGTTTACCATCGAGTTTGGTTTGGTTGGAAAGACACAAGATAACCGTAGAATCTATGGCGGAGGCATCCTAAGCTCACCGTCTGAGACGGTTTATGCACTCAATGCTGGTTCTGAGCAGCAAGCAGAACCTCAGCATCAACCGCAAAATCAACCAGAGCACCGAGCGTTTGACTTGCTTGATGTGTTGCGTACCCCTTATCGTATCGATCATATCCAGCCGATTTATTATGTCATTGATGATTTGGATACATTATTTGATATCGTCAATAGCGATGTCATGGGAATGGTCAAACAAGCCATGTCGCTAGGATTGTTCGAGCCTAGTTATGCGGTAAAAAACGCCTAATGCATGGTTAAGACAAACGGCATCATTTGAATGACGTAGCCGTAAATGACAGCGTCAACATGGACGTAACTGTATTAAACATAACAGTATTAAAAAAATGAATAGTTAACATAAAAGGACATTATAATGACGACATTATCACAAGCCAGCTGTGAGGCCTGCCGCATTGGCGCGCCAACGGTCAGCGACATCGAAACACAAGAGCTATTACAGCAAATTCCAGATTGGTCATTGATCGAGGTTGATGGCATCAAGCAATTACAACGTCAATATAAATTCAAAAACTTCGTCAAGGCGATGGAGTTTGCCAACCAATTAGCTGAAATCGCCGAAGTAGAAGGGCATCATCCTGGCATATTGGTAGAGTGGGGCAAGGTGACGGTTACGTGGTGGTCACACAGCATTAAAGGTCTGCATCGCAATGATTTTGTCATGGCAGCTAAGACCGATAGTCTGCTGGATCAATAATGAGGGTAGCAATCGCTATTGCAACTCATTAAACTTGTCCGACTCAAAGCCAACCCTAACGCCAGATTTGACTGGCAAGCTAAGGATGTGTGATGCCTCCAAAAATATTAACCCAAATTTCACCTCAACTGGCATTTATGATTTCTGCCATTGTCATCGCTATTATGGGTGTTACCATGATAGGTTTTGGCTGGGTACCGCATTTATCATTGATACTCGCTATTTGTGTCTTGCTGGGCATTGGTCTGTTTAAAGGCTTGACCTTTGATGACATGCAAGCGCAAATGGCATCGGGTGTCATGCGTGGTATCGGTGCTATCTATCTATTCTTCTTTATTGGTTTGATGGTCGCCGCTTTAATGATGTCTGGTGCTATTCCAACGCTGATGTATTTTGGTTTTCAGTTGATATCGCCAGAGTATTATTACATTTCAGCCTTTGTATTGACCTCCATTATTGGTATTGCCTTGGGCAGTAGTTTGACCACCGCGGCGACATTGGGTGTGGCTTTTATTGGTATGAGTAATGCCTTTGATGCCAACGTGGCGATTGCGGCTGGTGCGGTGGTCTCAGGGGCGTTTTTTGGTGATAAAATGTCGCCGTTATCAGACACCTGTACCATTGCTTCATCGGTGGTGGGTATTGATTTGTTTGAGCATATTCGCAATATGATGTATACCACGGTACCAGCGTGGATACTCACGGTCATTATTTTTTGGTTTTTTTCTGGGCAGACCGCAGGCTCTGACTTGAGTCAAGTAACCGTATTGCAAGGTCAGTTGATTGAAAGTGGCTTGGTACATGGTTATGCGGTATTGCCATTCGTGGTACTGGTTGGGTTGGCGGTTTTTCGTGTCAATGCCATTTATACGATTATCTGTACCATTGTGGCAGCATTGATTATTACTTATTTGCACAGCTCGCCGAGCTTTGGACAATTAGGTGGCTATTTATTTGCAGGCTATGCACCAGCTGAATCGTTAGAGCTGGGTGAAGTCGGTGGTATGCTATCGCGCGGCGGTGTGCAGAGTATGTTCTTCACTCAAGCGATTGTAATATTGGCACTCAGTCTCGGTGGCTTGCTCACAGCATTGGGTATTTTGCCAGCACTGTTATCAGGGATTAAAGACACCTTAACCACATCAGGACGCGCCATATTTGCCGCTGCCATGTCTGCTCTGAGTATTAACGTGCTTATTGGCGAGCAGTATTTGAGTATTTTATTATCTGGTACTGCCTTTCGTCCGACGTTTGAGCGTTTGAATTTACATCCTAAGAATCTGTCTCGTACCATTGAAGATGCAGGTACGGTCATCAATCCTCTAGTGCCTTGGAGTGTGTGCGGCGTGTTTATCAGCCAAGCATTAGGCGTGCCCGTGCTTGATTATCTGCCTTATGCGTTCTTCTGTTATTTATCGCTACTACTAACGATATTGTTTGGTTTTACGGGAATTACCATCAGCCGACTCAAGAGTCAGTGACCCGAAAAACTTTTGTCTTTAAATTCTGCATTAAAACGCTAGGGCTTGTGTCTTCTAAGACAACACAACAAGCCCTAGTTTTTATTTATACCCTTGCAATCATTTGTGACAAGCTGATAGGTGTTGAGTACGATATACCGGGTTTGTAGCTCGCTAAGTTGTGTGGTAGGCGCTGTACAGGGGATTAAAAACGTTTGTTCAAGAAATTGAGCAGACGTTTTTTTGTGTCTTTCAATAATACTTGTACAGCCATTGCTTCGGCATAGATAGTCGTTACTGACGTTGGTACTAGATAGCTCTTTGGTGGTTAAAGAAATAAAAGCGACTAAAAATCCAATCAGCTTATATCAACTCATCGAAGTGTTCTTTATTGATATGAGTAATGGTTTGTGCGAGTTCAAAAATGATTAAGGTGATAAAGAATTAGGCTTGTATTTGAGGGTTACGTGTCACAGATAAAAGAAAATGGGTCGTATATATACTTACAAGTAACAGCGAACGGAAATAAAAAGAATGGTATTTTAAGTTAATGATAATTGTTTTTATTATCGTTTACGAGTAAAATCAGTTTTTATTGGCTGTCCAATATAAATACAACGATTTAAATTCATGATGAGTACCGATATGTTACGTGCAAACCAATTGACCATCAGTCGCCAAGGAAATACCTTACTAGACAATGTAAGCTGTGAGATTGATAGCAACCAATTGGTCGCTTTGGTTGGACATAATGGTTCAGGAAAATCGACTTTAATCAAAGCGTTGGCAGGCGAGATGATAAGTAGTGGCGGTAGCATCAGCTTGGATGAACGCCGTATCAGTGATTACAGTAGTAAAGAGCTGGCGCGACAAATGGCATATTTGCCACAGCAACTACCAGAAGCCGCTGGGTTTTCAGTACGTGAGCTGGTCATGCTAGGACGTTATCCGCATCAAAAATGGCTGCAAAAGCCCAACCAAATGGACAAAGATAAAGTAATAGAAGCCATGCGCATCACCCAAACAGAGGCGTTCGCTGACCGCATTACGGCCACGCTTTCAGGTGGTGAGCGTGCTCGCGTTTGGCTTGCTATGTGTCTGGCACAAGACACCAGATATTTATTACTTGATGAGCCATTAGCCGCGCTTGATATGCACTATCAGCTTGAAGTTATCCAGCTTATACGTCGTTTGGTGGATGAGCAGGGCTTGAGTGTGGTTATTATTTTGCATGATATTAATTTGGCCGCGCAGTATGCCGATCGAGTTATCGCCTTAAAAAACGGACGTATTTGCCATAACGGTGATATCGGCAGCACCATGCAACCGACAGTATTGCACAAGATTTTTAACGTAGATATGCAGCTGCTTAGTCATCCTATAACGGGGCAGCCAGTCGCCGTTGCCTAGTAGGGCATATCATCAATCTGAACGAAAATGAATAAGTAGGCTAAAAATGGTTAAATTTTTATGACCGTTGTTAAAATGAGGGCATGCCCTAGTATTTGCCTCATCTTTTTCATTTCTTATTTTCTCTTATTCGCGCAAAAGATAGGCCGCCATGTTTCCTGCTCTTTATAAATCTCTGTTCTCTTTAATAGCCATAAAATCTTTCATAAAACCTTGTATAAAAGCTGGCTCAAATCTCACTATCAGTAAATATAAGTGTTTGCCGCTCATAGCAAGCTTAACACTGACCACCGTGCTGACTGCCTGTCACCAACCAATAACGGCACAAAAAGACGCTCAAGTGGGCAATGCAGATAACACTAACATCAATATAGTCTCACCTGATTGGGGCAATGCGGCAACCTTGACCGCTATGGGTTACCCCCCGATAGCGACGGGTGATGTGAGGGTGTGGGACAGATGGGTAGGTACGCCTGAATTGCCAACCTCAATCATTGATTTGGGCATTCGCTATCAGCCTAATGCGGAATTGGTTGCCCAATTGCCTGTCGATTTGGTCGTCGATAACTTTTTTTATGAGCATGCCCGCAACCTCTATGGAGATGTGCCCTCTGAGTCGGTCATGTTCGCCGCTAAAGGTGATACTGCAATTTGGGCAGATTATACTGAGCCGACTCGTCAGTTGGGACAGCTAATTGATGAACCAGCCTTGGCTGAAAGCTATATTACAAAAAGTCAGAAAGATATCAAACTGGCAAGTGAGCGTCTGCAGCAGCGCTATCCAAAAGTAAAGAGATTTGCCGTTGTGCAGTTCGCTGATGCTAATAACATGCGCATGTATGTCAAAAATAGTTTGTTTCAGCCCGTGCTAAGTCAGATGGGCAAAAAGCTGGATGTATTAGGCAAAGGCAATCAATGGGGGTTTGTCCCCATTCGAATGGGAGACTTGGCTCAATTGGATAATGAGACCTGCCTATTAATCATAGACCCGCTGAGTCCGATAACCCGAGCTGAGATTAAAGACAGTTTGGTTTGGCAGCGTCTAGGCTATGGCGATGAGCGCTGCGTGGGTGAGCTGCCGCCCATATGGATTTATGGTGGCATGTCGTCACTGGTCGGTTTGGCAAATAATTTATCAATAGTGACATTAAAAGGTGGGGCAGCATCATGACTATCAATACTGCCGCACAGACTCATCACTCTCATACCAATAATACTACTGATTATGTCAAACCTATGACTTCACTTGCAGCGTCTCAGTCGCCCACATTGAAAACACCATCAGAGCAACACTCCAAGCTTATGCAAAAACCTCCCAATCCAGCACCAAAATTACCTAGGAAACTACCTTCGGTATTTGAGGATACATGGCGCATCTGGGCAGTAATGATTATCCTTGTGGTGTTGTCAGTATGGAGCACGTGGGCATTAATCGCTCAGGAGTGGACACGCCCGATCAGTGATTTGTTTATTCCAAGCTCGCAATTGGATATTATCAGTCTTGCGACGCAGCTGCATATAGTGGCGACCAGTATAGTAGCGCTATTGGCAGGTGGTCTGCTTGGGGTTGTCAGTATTTTGCTACAGCAATTGGTCAAAAACCCATTAGCGTCAGACACCACATTGGGCGTCGGCGTTGGTGCACAATTGGCCATGCTCATTGTGACCTTGTTTTTGCCAAGCTTAGCGATTTATGGCGGACTTTATGTGTCCTTTGTCGGCGCGCTTATTAGTATGGGACTGGTCTTTGCGTTGTCAGCACCTAGTCGTTTTAATCCGCTCATTTTAATATTGGCAGGCTTGGTGGTAAACATTCTACTTGCCGCCGTTGCCAATGTTTTGGTGTTGTTTTTTGCTGAACGTAGTAATGGTATGCTGTCGTGGGCGGCGGGATTTTTGGCACAGAATAGCTGGCATACCAGTACGATGCTAGCGATAACGGCCGTCGTGATGGCGGTTGTCTGTCTACCCTTGTTAAAACCATTAACCTTGATGAGTCTCGATGACTCACAAGCCAAGCGCTTGGGCGTGCCGATTATCGGTATCCGTGCATTGGTGGTGCTTATTGTGGCGGTTGTTACCGCTTTGGTGGTTAGCGAAGTTGGTCTAATTGGTTTTATCGGTCTTGGCGCTGCCAGTCTGGTTAATGCGTTGGGAGTTGCTTCTATTAGCAAACGTCTGCTTGCAGCCTTTGTCTTAGGGGCACTACTTTTATGGCTGACTAGCAATGTTGCTTTATTACTCGAACCCATACTAAATATGCAAATTCCAGCAGGGGCGATGACGGGTATTCTCGGTGCACCACTGATTATTTGGCTGATTTTGCGTCAGCGCCGCGAGCGGATAGAAACAGTGACTCCAATGCTAACGGGCAAGCATGCACCTGTGGCATGGTGGCGCTGGGGTATTGGCGTGGTAATGATAATTATGCTTGCCTGTGTTTTTGTCCAAGACGTCAGTGGTTGGGGACTAAGTACCGATTGGGCGATCACCCAGCAGTATCGGCTACCGCGCAGTTTGAGCGCTGCGGCAACGGGTCTGATGTTGGCCATCGCTGGTGTATTATTGCAAACGCTCACCCGCAACCCGATGGCAAGTCCAGAAGTATTGGGTGTGAGCTCGGGCGCGGCGCTTGGGGTTATCTTAGGGTTTTTACTACTACCAAGCTTAGGACTGTCTGCTGGCTCAGGCACGTTGTTGATCTCAGGATTATCAGGAGCGATGGCTGTATTATTGCTGGTTATTTGGCTGGCACGTAAGGTAAGCTCTGGCTATCTATTACTGGTCGGTATCGGTATTGCCGCGATGATGGATGGGGTGATGCACATGGTCAAGCTGTCTGGCGATCCACGCCTAGAAGCAATGCTTAGCTGGCTATCGGGAACCACTTATAGCGCTCAGCCTAGTACCGTGTGGTATCTTATCGGCATTGCTCTCATTTTATTTACCCTCAGCTTACTGCTTATCAAACCATTAAGAGTGCTTGGTTTGGGTACAGGGGTCGCTCGTAATCTGGGGGTGGCTGTGACGCCAGTCACGATTGCGCTATTGGCACTGGTGGCGGCACTAAGTACTGCCAGTACGCTTGCGGTTGGGCCATTGAGTTTCATTGGTCTAATGGTGCCACATTTGGCGACGTCACTCGGTGCGGTAAGGCTTGAGCGCCAATTGCCATTAGCGGCTTTGTTAGGCGCAGGGGTGATGGTAATAGCAGACTGGATTGGGCGTTATGTTATTTTCCCTTATGAGCTGCCTGCGGGTACGATTGCGGCTATCATTGGCGGCGCGTACTTTTTATGGCTGATTCGTAAAGTGCCAGTCGCAGTGAGTGGATAGTTTTTATGGGAAATTAATGACTGACGAATAACTATAATCAGCCATCATGATCAGTCATTAATACATACCGTCCAGCGCTTAAACAGCGCTATACCTTAAAATCACCAATGTTCGTCATATTCAGTAAGTCATTTGACATTACTTTGAAGGGGTTTTAAACTTTTTTATTCAAGCTCTTTTTTAATAAATGATCGAATATAAACGGACCAAGGGGTAAAAAGGATCCGAGTACCCCTGCTGGCATCGCCCAAAGCGGCATTTTTATTTTGGTGGTGGCTATCAACAGCATTAAAATATACGCGATGAACAATCCGCCATGAGCCATCCCTATGTAGGTGACCGCTTCTGCAATACCCATCATATATTTTAGCGGCATGGCGATGCAAAGTAGTAATAAAAAGGACGTACCTTCTAAGTAACCCATGATCGTAAGAATCTTTAATACAGAGTTCTGATCTTTTGTGAGATGAGGTGTCTCTGTGATAGTTGTCTGAGCCTGCGACACTATATCTTCCTTTTGTTTTATAATAAATAAGGTAAGGGTTTTTCAATGCCGCTATGATACTGGCTTTGTTCAATGCTTTGAAGTATTAATTTTACCAACCCTTAATAGAGATCAGTAACGAAACTAAATGACTCTTGATGTTAGTGACTCTAAGGCTGCTGATCTCGTTTTAACTGTGAAAAAATATATGACTGCTTACTCCCTTTCTTGTCTTTACTCTTTTCGTCGCTGTCCTTATGCCATGCGCGCGCGTCTCGGTCTGTTGTTTGCCGAGTTGCCGGTAGAGCTACGGGAGATAACCTTAAAAAACAAACCTGCGAAAATGCTAGCGATTAGTCCAAAAGGCACCGTGCCCGTTTTACAGCTCGCTGATGGTGTTGTGATTGAAGAGAGTCGGGAAATAATGGAGTGGGCGCTTGAACAGCAAGATCCACAAGAGCTGTTGAACCCTAAGACTTTGCATCAAGGTAATACGTTAATTGAGCAAAACGATCAGGAGTTTAAGCATTGGCTAGATCGCTATAAATATGCTGACCGTCATCTTGAAATGACCCAAACAGAATATCGGCAAAAAGGTGAAGCATTTCTACAGATTTTAGAAGCACTGCTTACTAAAAATACTTATTTGCTAGGAGACAGTGTGACCATTGCCGATATCGGTATTATGCCATTTGTCCGCCAATTTGCTCATGTAGATCGCGACGTTTTTTACAGTTTGCCTTATCCTAAACTGCAAATATGGCTAAAAAACTGGCTAGCGCATCCATTATTTATACAAGCCATGACCAAGTTTCAACCTTGGCAAGATGGCGATGAGCCAGTGATTTTCCCTTCTTAGTAAAAGTAGCTCATTCATTTCTTTGTAAATATTCCATCAATCAATTTTAGATATGTCTAGCAAGAATCCACGCGTCATTAAACAATTCCTAATAATGAGGGAGTTGTTTACCCTCATCATTTTGATAAACCTCAACAGTACTATTCTCAAAATAAATATCAATCTATGGCGGTTTGATAGCCGCTTTTCATAACCTTTGTATCAAAAGGGTTGAATACCTATTGTGTACACTTGTACTCTTAGGTTAGAATGAACATAAGTATATTGTTATATAAATATTCTTGAGTGAGCTCAATTACGAATTGATTGGCATGGTTGTGAAAGTAACTTTTATACGAGTGTGAATATAAGAGTGCGCAAACAACGAATCCACGTGCCAATTATAGTGACGCCGATGGCTTTGCTTTTTATATGCGATAACCACTTAATTCACCCCTAATCCCAACATTTACGAAGGACTGTGTGAAATGTTAAAAAGTGCCATTAAAGAGACTGAATTAGAAAAAATAGATATCATATTAGTAAAAAATATTTTAGAGATTGGTATTCAAGATGATTATGCTGACAAGATAGCGGCTGATTATATCGAGACGTTAGCCCGCGCAAAAAGTGATAAAAACAGTCTCTTATATAAATCATCTAAGGTAAAAGAGTGCTATAGACAGTCGGATCTGCATAAATCTATCAACCGTATTATTTATAAGATCGAGCCTTTAAGGGTTGCTATTATGCGTGAAGGCCTAGCATTGCAACAGGCAGTGGCTGAAGGCAATAAGGAGATAGCTGATGAGATTATTAAGGTTGTCGTTAGAATGAAGCTAGAAAAAAGTAAGCTTGAGAAAAATCTTAGCGCACTTATGGGTAACGTAAAAAAGCTTCAGCTCGCTAGCTAATAAATTAGGGCGTGTTGAACATTGGCAACGTCATCTAAGAAAGCTAAAAACCCTTTATGCTATGCGAAAAATAGTATAAAGGGTTTTTAGCTTTCTAACTTGCGACTTATTCATATGACATATCATATGAAATAGCTGTATTGTAAGTATTACAAGAATCAGATTACCCTAATGCCCGTTATTAAGCGTAAAATCAAGCCTGACAGCTTTGTTTATACTGATAGTTATCGAATTTACCATGCATTGGATGTGAGCGAGTTTAAACACCTCAGAGTCAATCACTTTAAAGAGTTTACTTGCGGTAAAAGCAATCACATCAATGGCATTGAGAACTTTTGGAATCAGTCTAAACGAACACTCAGAAAACATAATGGGATCGATAAGAAGCATTTCCATTTATTTTTGAAAGAGTGCGAGTTTAGGGCTAACTATGGCGCACCGTCTAATCAGCTTAAGATACTAAGAATATGGTGTGATATTTAATCCTTATCTATTACAGCCCCTTATTTTTTGTATGGACAACCCACTATCTACTTTTAGTACCACTCATAAACAGTGCTACTCATAATTTATTAAGACTCATAAAGAGTGCCAACCTATAAAGAAATGCTGGGCAATACTAAATAGTGTTGCCCAGCATTTCTTTGTGCGGCTATTTATTGGTCTTTTTATCTTTCCAAGGATTCTCTTGTCCAACGGTGACAATCAGGAAATCATCAGGTTTAAGGGTATCACGCATGGTTTGATTGACTTCTGATAGCTTTACTTGATCAACACGTTTGACATAATCAGTCAGATAGCTGTTTGGTAATTGATAAAAATTCATCATCCCAAGTAAGCCATTAATTCCTGCATTGCTCGCAAAACCCATCGGAAAGCTATTTTTAAGATTGTCCGTCGTTAAGCGCATCTCAGTGCTGGTGATACCTTTTTCTAAAGTGTCATTGATAACGTCTAAGCTGGCATCAATGGCCGCGCGCGCCTTATCATTGCGCGTTGAAAAACCGATTTGGTATGGTCCTCGTGCCAGCATGGGATTCATAGAGCCTGATATGCCATAAGTGTAGCCCAAGTTTTGTCTAATCTCAGTCATGAGTCGCGCATTAAAATCACCGCCCGCAAGTACCTCATTACCAACCGCAAAATTGGTTTGCTTCTGCTGAGACTGGGGATCGGTGGCACGCTTATCTCCCAATTGTCCCATGAGTACGGTGGTTTGAGTACTTGGAAAGGGGATATGAATGTGCTTTGCTTGGCTCAGTGGTTTGGGTTCAGGCAGCTCAGTTGCAGGCTGACCCTTCGGTAATTTGCTAGTGATATCTTCAGCAAGTTTTTTTGCTTGCTCTAAGGTTAGATTACCAGTGATGGCAACAGAGGCATTTGCTGCGACCAAATAGCGGTTTTTAAAATCTATTAGCTGTTGCTTTTCGATAGTAGGAACGCTTTCAAGTGTACCCGCTGATGGATGGGCGTAAGGATGCTCGCCATACAATGCTTCGCTAAATGCGATGCTAGCAAGGCTGTTGGGATCTTGTTTTTGCTGCTGCAAACCAACCAATAATCGTGCTTTATTACGTGCTAAAATGCTGTCGTCAAAAGCGGGTTCGCTGAGCATCTGAGTCATTAAATCAACGGCTGGAAGTAGATGCTTATCATCAGATAAGCTACGTAGCGACACAATAAACATGTCTTTATAAGCACTACTATTTAGATTGATACCCAAGGTTTCAACAGCGCGAGTAAATTCATTTTCGTCTAAGCGTTTAGAGCCTTGCGTCAACATAGTAGCAGTCATATTAGCAATACCAAAACCTGTGTTACTAATACTGCCATCACGGGCGCTACCAGCGTTAAAACGCAAGTCGATATCGACAATCGGTAAGGCTGTTGTTTGTACAAAACGTACGGGAACGCCTGCCTTGGTTTTGAACTGCTGAATCGTTGGGATGGTAACGGTTAACGGTTTATCATCGTCAAGGCTGGTTAGCTTTGATAATGCGGCAATCGGTGCGCTGGTATCCACTGCCGCAGAGCCACGATATTCTTCAGCACCTGTTGTGTTTGCTTGTGCTGTCATCGTCAACGTTGTTAGACCTAGCAAGATGCCAACACTAAGATGCGACAGTTTTTGCATGGTGGCGGTTGCTGATGGTATTGAGCTGCACGCTTTTTTTCTATTTTGCAACAAATTACTATTTTGAGTCATGGTTTTCTTCTTATAAATAAGGTCTTTATGATTGGCGCTTGTATCGAATAAAGAGCTAACACGGCACGATTATTTCTCTGTCGCTGCTTGGTTTTTAGGTGGGATGACATGCATCACTGTTAAATTGTCCTTTACCAAATACTTTTTGCTAGCAGCTTGTATGTCAGCAATCGTCACGCTATCGAGTTTGGTGGGCAATTTGGCAAGCAGCGTATCGTCAAGACCGATAGACTGTAATGAGCCAATCATCTGCGCTTGACCTTCCATACTGTCTTGCGCATAGACGAGCCCTGTGACCGTATTGGTTTTGGCACGCTCGATTTCATCAGCAGCGATGGGATCGGTTTTGAGCTTTTCTATTTCAGCCATAATGGCTTGTTGTGCTTGCTCTAAGCTGACACCTTCACGTGGAGTTGCTTGTATCAAAAACAGTCCATCGCCACGATCTAGCAAGTCATATGAAGTGCCCACTGTGGTAAGTAGACCTTGCTCGCGTATCAATCGACTCTCAAGGCGGGCAGAGAGACCACCGTCTAATACATCTTGAGCCAGTGAGAGCGCATAAGCTTGTTTTTCATTAGCTGCACCAGCAGTGACGAGACTGGGTACGTTATAACCTATTAACAATACTGGCACTTGTACGGCTTGCTCGGAGTCGACTTGCTGATAGCCACGGAAGCCTTTTTGACTGACGGCAGGACGTTTAGGTAGATCGCTTGGTGTTAGCTCCCCAAAGTAACGTTTGACTTGAGCCAACACTTCTTGTGGTTTAACGTCGCCAACGATGACTAACGTTGCATTGTTTGGTGCGTACCATGTTTTATACCAGTCTTTTAAATCTGTAAGGGTAATGGATTCAAGCTCATCCATCGGCCCAATAACGGATTCGCCTTTTGGACTATCCGGGAGCGCCAATAAGCGAAATGACTCATAAGCCTTGGCAAGTGGATTATCATCAGTGCGTTGGCGGCGCTCTTCCATGACCACTTGGTGCTCTTTGGTAAATTCCTGCTCATTAAAAAGTAGGTTTTTCATACGATCCGCTTCTAGCTCTAATGCCAAAGGAAAACGGTTGGCAGGGAATAGCTCGTAATAGCCCGTATAGTCGTAGCTGGTAAACGCATTATTGACGCCGCCAAATTTAGCAATCAATCGCTCATAGTCGTCGCTCGAAACGTTAGTAGTGCCTTTAAACATCATATGCTCAAGCAAATGCGAGATGCCCCCTTTATCCAGTGGCTCATCTGCTGACCCAACTCGATACCAGATTTGAGTCATTACCACAGGTGCGCGATGGTCTTCTTTTACCACTACCTTTAGACCGTTTTCTAATTGATATTCGTGTCGACCTGACATATCCATGGTCAATGCTGATGAGGGCTGAAAGTCTTGACCTGATTTAGCGGTATTTAGCCCATCTTTACCCAAGGTATTTTGAATGGCTGGCTTCTGAGCAGTCGACAATGTGTTGGCGCTGATAGTACTGGTTTGGCAAGCAGCAAGAGTCGTTGCTATTGCTAAGGCACCGGCAAGACGTAGAGAGGCGGTAGGTAAGGGCGACGGTGATAAAGGCAGTGGCATGGTATATTCTACTTATATAAAATGGCAACTTGTAAATTGATCAGTGGTTAGATCACTCTCAATACTAGCGATAGATAGCGGGTTTTATAAAGATTTATGTGCCCCAACCATCACACTGGCTGTTGGCTTAAATTCTTGGGTGGTATTACAGCCTGTCGCAGATAGTACTAGTGTCGCTACTAATAAAGCTGCGCTGATGCTGATTGCTTTTTTACCGTACGTTTTGTCAGTGTTAGATAGTGATGGCATAGATAATTCCTAAAAATGAGGGTTGAGTAATCGATAGTGAAGTAATTGGTAAGTTTTGGAATAAGGCTTGTTCTACAATAAACTCTGGTAGAGTAGGCGAAGTTTAGCATGTGTAAGGTCAGATTTTTGTTGCCAAACCTTAAGCGAAACTTTCTAAATAGATGGTATAACTTGCCAGATTTGCAAAAATTGACGATAGGCTATGATGGTAAGGTCTGAGCACAACTTGAATTATGATAAACTAGGCTAAAAATTGACTGTCGTGGGTCATGGCCCATGGCAAAAACATGACGATATACCGACCCATTTAAAATAATCAAATAACTGAACGTGATAACTTTTAGGGCAAGCTTATGAATAACTCCAATAATAGCAGTCGTGTAATCATTAATCTCGATGGCAATTTTGATGACTTAGATGACGATGATATTACCTTACCCAGTCTGCCTTCGCAATCTGTGCCCATTACCGATGAGAAAGAAGATGCAGGCTCTATCCAAGCGCCCAATGATAAAAGCATCGAAGATCAGCAAAAAGACAGCACGATAAACAAAGATGTCTCAAGTGCTGATGCGGCACAAAACATTGCTTTGGGTGCGCCAATTGTGAGGACAGAAGAGCAAAGCACGTCTAAAAACGCCTCTGAAAGCTTTATAAGCGCTTCATCAGCTGATAACGATAATAATAAAAATATTGATACTAAGCTTAGCACTATTTCTACTGCCCCAACCATGCCACTACAAGAGCAACTTGGCGATAGCCCAAATGTCAGTCCTGCGAGTAGTGCGGTACAAGTGACCACTCAAGCAGAAATCGAATCTACAGAGCTGCAAGAAAACAAGAAAAAAGGCAGCTGGTTTAACCGCATGAAAACGGGGCTAAGTAAGTCGCGTAAAAATCTTGCCGAAGGTATGGTCAGTATTTTGATCGGTGGCAAAGAGATTGATGATGAGCTATTGGAAGAAGTTGAAGATCAGTTATTGGTTGCCGATATCGGTGTCAATGCGACCAATCGTATTATCAAAAGTCTGACCGAACAGACAGACCGTGGTGATTTGATTTATGCGCATTCATTATATAAAGCGTTGCAAACTGAACTGGTTGATATTTTAACGCCAAAAGTCGCACCACTCATTATTGATACCAGCAAAAAACCTTTTGTGATTTTAGTCGTGGGTGTTAATGGTGTGGGTAAAACCACGACGATTGGTAAACTTGCCAAGCGCTTACAAGGCGAAGGTAAATCCGTTATGCTGGCTGCTGGCGATACCTTCCGTGCCGCTGCTACTGAACAGCTACAAATTTGGGGTGAGCGTAATAACATTCCAGTCGTCGCTCAAGGTCACGGCTCTGATAGTGCCTCTGTTATCTTTGATGCCATGCAGTCTGCCAAAGCAAAAAATATCGATGTATTAATCGCTGATACTGCTGGACGCTTGCAGAATAAAACCCACCTGATGGCTGAGCTTGAAAAAGTGGTACGCGTCATGCGTAAAGCGGATCCAAGCGCACCGCATGAAGGTATGATTGTCCTCGATGCTGGCACGGGTCAAAATGCGATTAATCAAGTAGAACTCTTTAATAAAGTCGTACCATTAACGGGTATTACCATTACCAAACTAGATGGCACTGCGAAAGGTGGTGTGGTCTTTAATATTGCTGAAACCACAGATGTGCCGATTCGCTATATTGGTGTTGGTGAATCGATCGATGATTTACGTGCCTTTAGTCCAAAACAATTTGTTGCCGCCTTATTTGAGACCGATGATAAAGAGTAGCGCTCGATAGGTTGTTTTAGTCGATGAACGATTTTTGAAAATATCATCATTTGAAAGGAAGCATCATGATAGTCACCACAGCCGCTTTTGGCGCACACCAGCTAACGTTAATTGCGAGTGTCAATGAGCATAGTAGCCCTAAGCTGGTAGAAGTCAATTGGCTGCTAGCAGGTGACTCTTGGCATAGCTCAAAATCCATTCCCAAACTTAAGAAACAATATGGGTTTGTCGATCAGAGCTTTACGTTTATCAATGAGGATAGCCTAAGCAAAAATGTGCCTGCCCAAGCGCTACTCATAGAGACTATAGCGCAATTAAAATCGTATTTTAAAGGTGATCGTCAGGTATTCGATTTGCCATTAGATATCAGCTTAGGAACCAAGTTTCAGCAACGAGTTTGGCAAGCGTTACAAGATATTGGCTATGGCAAAGCAATAAGCTATGCGACACTGGCACAAAATGTCGCTAGTCCCAAAGGGTTTCGCGCGGTTGCTAATGCTAATAGTAAAAATCCTTTTAGCATTATCGTTCCGTGTCATCGAGTCATTGCTAGCGATGGTAAGCTTGGTGGCTATACAGGTGGACTGGATAAGAAAACATACTTGTTAGCGCTTGAAGGTGTCACTTGCAAAACCTAGTAGGAGCGAAGCGTTCGTCACATATTGCTAAACAAAAAAAGCCAAACGTTTTAAACGTTTGGCTTTTTGATGTGTGAGACATAAAGGGTTGCGGGATAAAACTATTGCTCGAGCTGGGTCATTACGTCAGCAGAAAAGTTTACATTGCTATAAACCTCTTGCACATCATCGATATCTTCTAACATATCAATCATTTTCATGACTTTTAGTGCATCATCGACATTGTCTATTTCAGCACTGGTAGACGGTGCCATGGTCACTTCAGCATTGTCAGAGACCAAACCTGCAGCATTAAGCGCATCTTTGACGTGACCGAAATTTTCCCATTCAGTGATGACGAGCAAGCTTTCACCATCATTCTCGATATCAAGCGCGCCTGCATCTAATGCCACTAGCATGACTTCATCTTCTAGGCTTGTATCATTAAAGATGATTTCACCGCGCTTATTAAATAGATAAGCGACCGAGCCAGTAGTACCTAGATTGCCTTCATTTTTGGTAAAGGCGTGGCGTACTTCACTGACTGTTCGGTTAAGATTGTCAGTCAAGGTTTCGACAAGTACTGCGACGCCGCCGATGCCATAGCCTTCATAGCTTACTTCGTCCATATTGTCATTGTCATCACCGCCTGTACCACGAGCTACTGCACGGTTGATGGTATCTCGTGTCATATTGACAGATAGGGCTTTTTCAATGACAGCACGTAGGCGCGGATTCTTGTTAGGGTCAGGATCACCTTGCTTGGCAGCAGAGACAATTTCACGAATAATTTTAGTGAATACTTTACCTTTTACCGCATCCTGACGGGCTTTACGGTGTTTAATATTTGCCCATTTTGAATGGCCTGCCATATAACATCCTTAAGTTTTGCGTATTATTTATTGTGCTTAAAACAAGTGTTTAATAACAATCTTTTACTATGAGTATGTCATGAATAAGAGTATTTATACATTTTAAGATTTTTCAATCTGCATGATGACACACCTCATATCACCTGTTTCTATAATATAGCTTGCACTATCTCTTTGAAGTAACAGAGCTACCGACACGTTAACGATTTGTATTTTGTTGAGAGTGCTTTTTTGCTACACTGTGGCAACTTAGTGATTGTATTCACATGTGACCTGTGAACAATATTATAAACCAATTTTATCTATTTTGACTAACTTGGCCTTATCCAGCGTATTTTAAATCATTGGTTGCCATCAAGCCATTATTTTATATCGCTACTGACTCGATACTACTGACTATATGAAGCAACCGACGGCTGAAGCCATTACCCACCTGCGTAACCGCATTCATATTATTATTGAAGGCACAGATACCCGTTTGGGTAAAATTTTTGATATTGTATTATTGATTGCGATTTTGACCAGTGTGGCTGTGGTCATGCTGGACAGTGTGCTATACATGCGCCTGCAATATGGCACTATATTCTTTTATGCTGAATGGTTTTTTACCATTTTATTCACGATAGAGTATGCGCTCAGGTTGTTTTCAGCGCCTAACCGCGTGCGTTACGTCTTTAGTTTTTTTGGGGTAGTCGATTTATTGTCTGTGCTGCCAAGTTACCTAAGCCTCATGTTTGTGGGGGTACAGTATCTATTAGTGATACGGGTTTTGCGTATTTTACGTGTGTTTCGCGTACTCAAGCTCAAAGCTTATATGCAACAAGCGGGATTTTTGGCCTCGGCGCTTAAAACCAGTCAGCAAAAAATCACGGTATTCTTTTTGTCGCTGGTATTATTGGTCACGATTTTCGGCTCGATTATTTACGTGGTAGAAGGCCCTGAAAATGGCTTTACCAGTATTCCGCTGTCTATCTACTGGGCAGTCGTCACCATGACCACGGTCGGTTACGGTGATATGTCACCCAAAACACCGCTAGGTCAAGCGATTGCGAGCATGGTCATGATTACGGGTTATTCGATCATTGCAGTGCCAACGGGGATTTTTACTTCTGAGCTGGCACGTAATATGCGTCCGCAACTCAATCCCGTCACCTGTCCTAATTGTGGCAAGTTCGGTCATGCCATTGCAGCAGAATTCTGTGATCGTTGTGGACACGCTTTGCATATTTAGCCGTGTTTGTGCGTTGTCTGCTTTCGTAAATATGTATATTTTATATCGTTATACATCAATGTATTCACTAACGAGTGGTGATAAGTCAATCTCAACACCGAGGTTGACTAAGTTCCAGTATTGTCCTGACACTGTGCGATCTAGCATCATGGTGGTTGCAGAAGGTTGGAATTGACCAAAGTACTTCAACGACGTCCGCATTTGAGCAATGACTTCGTGATGAACCTGACTTTGACCAAAATCAAAAGCGCCTTGTTGATAAGGTTGAATAGACAGAGGCTTTAGCCCAATGGATAGCCATTTCTCATAAAACTCTCCGGGGATATTTTTATCGTCATCACGGCGAATATCAAGAGCGATGAGGTCCTGCTCAAGGGCAGTCACATCTCCTTTAATGGCATGCTTGGCAAAACGGCGGAACAATTGAACTTCGCTGTCACTATAGCTACGGATGCCGCCAAAATCATAAGCCACCACACTGCCATCTTTGCGAAAGGCAAAGTTGCCGGGATGTGGGTCACAGTGCATACGGTATAAGCCAAATAGTTGTCCTGCGGTAAAGTGGAACAGGCGCTTGGCTATGTGTTGTTTGATGTCATTGTCCCAAGTCGCCGCGACGGTTAGGGTTTCTCCCATCTCTTCTGTTAAGGTTAAAATCCGTTTAGAAGAGTGGCTGCTAATGACTTTAGGAATAATAAGACCTTTGTCTTCTGCATGAAATGCGCCAAACACTCGTAAGTTATGCGCTTCTTTAATATAGTCCAATTCATCGTGTAAACTTTGGCGAATCTCGTTAAATAGTTGCTCTTGCAACTGTTTGCTCATATTGAGCACACCCGCGATTTTTAGTGCCATGCGTACTTGTTTGAGGTCACTATCACAGTTTTCATCGACATCAGGATATTGGACTTTAACCACCACTTTTTGACCAGATGGCAAAACGGCTTTATGCACTTGACCGATGGAAGCCGCCGCAAACGGTGTTTCTTCAAATTCGCTAAATAATTCTGCGACAGGCGCTTTAAGCTCGCGCTCGATTTGTGCACGTATCTGCGAATACGGCATGGGCGGCGCATCTTTTTGCAGCTTTTCTAGCGCTGTCGCTACTTCTGGTGGGAACACGTCTTTATATTGCGAGGCAATTTGCCCGACTTTCATCACCGCGCCTTTCATTTCACCCAACGTTTCGGCTATCTGAATGCCCACATCTTGCATCAGCTCTGAGCGTGCTTGCAAACGTTTTTCTTCGTCACTTGAGAGGTGCTTAAATGAGTTTTTAGCTGCTTTGCCGGCAATGCTTGCTGTCATGCCAGCCAATTTCATAAAGCGCTTTCCAGACGATTTTGCCATTCATATCACCATGTAGTGGGTTGTTTGCTCAGTCATAATTTTAGTATTTTAGTCAAACAATTGCTGTTTAACTCGTGTGCTATTGATAAAGTATAGTTATACAATTCATGATTGTCGGTAATCAGGATTAAGCATTAATCGCTGATTGTGACAGAGTAGAGGCTATCAAGCCAGTAGGACAATGCCATTTGATAACCCAGATGCCCCAAACCACAAATAACACCGACGGCGACATCGCTTAGATAAGAATGATGGCGAAAAGGCTCGCGCGCATGCACATTGGATAAGTGTACCTCGATAAACGGTTTTTGTGTGGCCAAGAGCGCATCACGTAACGCAACCGAGGTATGAGTAAAGGCGGCGGGGTTAATGATAATGGCATCTACTTGCAGCGCTGTCTCCGCTAAAAGTCCATGATATTGGATGTCATCTATCAGTCTACCTTCATGATTGGATTGTATACATATTAATTCAATACCGTGCTGAGCTGCACGTGCGATCAGACGTTCCTCGATATCTGCTAGTGTCGTATGACCATAAATTTCAGGTTCGCGCTTACCCAATAAATTCAAATTGACCCCATTAACCAGCAATAACTTATGAGTGAGTGTTTTATCGGCATTTTTCTTTGAAGGCGTGACGGTTGGTATAGACTGAGAAGGCGAGGTCATAATGGTCTCTATAACGATGAAACGAGGTTGAGGATTTATTATTTGTTATAAGGTTTAGATACTGTATAAGCATGAAATGGCATAAGCGTAAAATTGCACAGTTTAATCAAACCTTTCTCTTTATGATAACAGCTTGATGACGAGGTTATAAAAAAATTACATGAAAAATAAAGCTAAAGCCAAAAAATCATGTTAAAAGTCTTTATGTTGCTAAAAACCCGTGCTATGATATTTTTTATGCAATAATTATTGCAAGTTTGTTGCTACTGCCGAAGTAGAGCAATCAGTAAGACGGTCGTTATGTTTGTAAATACTCACTATGTTGCTACATACCGTTATTTGCTATAGATGCGGTATGTAGGTGATAATAGTTAGTATAGTACTCTTAAGTTTTTGATTTCATCATCTTAGATCCCGTTTATATGCAATGTTGCAAAGGAATTTGGGGCTAAGCGGACTTTTTTAGGAAGCAATATTATGTCAGCTCGTGAGCAAGGTATCGTTAAGTGGTTTAATGACTCAAAAGGCTTTGGCTTCATTCAACGTGACAGCGGAGAAGATATTTTTGTCCATTTCCGCGCGATTCAAGGTGATGGCTATCGTTCTCTAAAAGATGGCGAAAAGGTCGAATTCAGTGTGGTAGAAGGTGATAAAGGTCTTCAAGCTGAAGAAGTCAGAAAAGTAGAAGAGTAATCTATCCAGTCATTAGAGCGGTTTAGCTATAATGTCTGTAGACACTACTGATATACTACTGAGTCAAGCCCGTTTTATCTTACCCATGTTGAGTCAAAATCAGCATGTTTGGTGGGATTAGGCGTTAGGCTTGGCTTTTTTTATGCCCGTATCTCAGTCAGCTATATATAGATTTCATATTGTTGTTGCTGCTTAATTTAGACAGCAATATAACGGGTTATCATGAGCCTATTTATCATGAGTCTACTTATTATTAGTAATGAACAAGTGATTAATTTAAAAGGATATTTTTTTGAGTAATTTTACCACGTTTACTGATTTGCCACTTTCAGCACCGACCTTACGTGCCGTAAGTGATCTAGGTTTTACGGCATTAACGCCCATACAAGCACAAATATTACCGCATACCTTGGCAAATCAAGATGCTATTGGACAGGCGCAGACGGGTACTGGCAAGACGGCAACCTTTCTATTGACTATTATGGAAGCCTTACTTAAACGTCCTTTTACCAATGATGAAGAGCGTTATTTGGGTGAGCCGCGCGCAGTGGTCATGGCGCCCACTCGCGAGCTTGCTCAGCAAATATTTGATGATTGTATCGCTTTGACCAAATATACTTCGCTACACAGTGTTTGTATCATGGGCGGCACCAATTATGAGACTCAGCAGCATGAGCTTGAGCGTCAATATGTCGATATTTTAGTAGCGACACCTGGTCGTCTAATTGATCTTGCCAATAAAGGCATGGTCTATTTAGATCGAGTGGAAGTACTGGTGTTAGATGAAGCAGATCGCATGCTAGATATGGGTTTTATCCCTGACATCAAGCGTTTGGTCGGTCGGATGCCAGCCAATACAGACCGTCAAAGCTTACTGTTCTCTGCCACCTTCAACCAAGATGTGATGAATCTAGCCTATCGCTGGTTGCATGAGCCGCAGTTTGTTGAAATAGAGCCAGAACATAAAACCAGTGAGTTAGTCGATCAGCACTTTTATTTACTGACAGAAGATCAAAAATTAGAAGCGTTGCAGCGTATCATCAGTGATACGGCAGTGGATAAAGTGATTGTCTTTGCCAATCGTAAAGACCAAGTCAAGCGTCTGTATCATAAGCTGCGTCAAGCGCATAAAATTGTGATGTTGTCGGGCGATGTCATTCAACAAAAACGTGAAAAGTATCTACAGCGCTTTAAAGATGGTCATGCTTCTGTCTTGGTGGCAACTGATGTCGCAGGACGCGGTATCCATGTCGATGATGTTAGCCACGTGGTTAATTATACCTTGCCTGATCAGCCAGATGATTACGTGCATCGTATTGGTCGTACGGGTCGTGCTGGACAAACAGGCATCAGCATTAGTTTTGTGAGTGAAGATGATGCTTTTAATATACCCGCGCTAGAGAAGCATTTAGATACTAAGTTTACCCTTGAGCAGTGGCAAGAGTAGTGATTTATAAGCCGTCAGTTCTACTATAGTGTACAGCTGTCGGAATCATAAAAGCCCTCAACATCATGATTGATGTTGAGGGCTTTTTTATATGGCAGATTTTGATGTTAAATGATTTCATATTTTAACAATATCTATTGTCGATAATTCTATTGAGCTTGTTCCATCATTTCAGAATGTTCATCGTGGTTCATGTTGATCGCGCCATCACTCATATCATGCATACTATGATCTATACCTTGGGGAGTTGTGCTGTTATCAGTTGGCATCATATGATGGCTGCTGTGATCCATATTTGTATCCATCGGCATATCCATCATTTCTGAATCGCTCATTTGCATATGATCGCCTTGCATATTGAACATATCATGCCCACCATGCATGCTAGACATTGCTATAGGGACAAACACAACGGCTAAGCCAGATAATACCATGACAGCGCCATTAAGCTGTCTCAAGCGAAAACGTCCAATCTTGTCACGTAACCAACCAACGGTTTCGTGCGTGGCGACTAGCATCGGTACGGTTCCTAAGCCAAACACAAACATGAGTGCAGCACCGCTTAGTGGATTGTGAGCGACTACTGCAATCAATAATGCACCGTAAACCAATCCGCAAGGCAAAAATCCCCAAAGCAGTCCAGCCGTTAATGCTCGCGGAAAGGTATTGAGTGGAAATACTTTTTGACGAAGTGGGCTGAGATATTGCCAAAATCGCATACCAAAACGCTCAAGATTTTTTAAAAATGGTGCGCCAAGCATGGTCACGCCGACGAATACTAACACCAAGCCTAGCAAGATACGTGGCGTACTATTACCTTTCATTAAGGGCTCTAGTACAGTGGTGCCAATCAGTCCTGCCATCAAACCCAAAAATGCGTAACTGGTCAAACGACCTAAATGGTAAGTTGCCACAAGAGCACGGCGTTTGGTCGGGCTGACGTCTTTCATCGATAGCCCAAATGCTGTCACCAGACCGCCACACATGCCTAAGCAATGCGGTGAACCAAAAAAGCCCATCAGTAGTGCCGCAATAAGTAAAGCGGTGGTCATGGGGCGATTCTCCTAAAAAACGAAAAGCAAACCTACACATAAAATCGGCATTTAACCAACACTTAACAGTAGGCTGCGCAGATAGTACAAGCCTTGATAAGTGGTTATGGCATCCACCTCGTTCAATGTACTAAGTCGTACTATTTGCGCTCGGTTGCCATATATTCACACTTTCAATAGCTTCTACTATAGATAAAGTGGCTCAATGCTAGATTTTTGGCTGTTTATCAAGGTCAGCATGATCAATTGACTCTATATCAGGATGGCTCACCTTATCATCAGCGACTATATCAGTCACTGTGGTATCGTCATTCTGCGAAATAGGCGCTGAGTAATCATGAGCCTGTATGGTCTGCCGTCGCTCTTGGCGATCATCCAATATGATGCGCTGTGATGCATTGTCCAGATCTTCAAACTGATTTGATTTGACCGCATAGCGTACCGCCCAAATGGCAACCACAAACAGCATGAGACTTAATGGAATTAACAAAAATATACTGAGCATGGTAACTCTCTTAAATAGCATTTTCTTTTATTATTATACACTCATCACAAGTATAGTGGATGACCGGTAGTGATTAGGGTGAGTTCTCAAAAGATATTGAACTGGCTACCTGCTTGTATTTAACTTTATTCGTCAGGTTTTTTTGCTGCGTTACCTCTAGGGGTTAACAGCTGCTGTGAGGTCACGTCGTTGGCATGACGACAATTCATTTGAGGACGTATCACATCGCGTAAATAAGCGGCAACTTCATAAACAGCGCGTCGAGAATGACTTAAGTTTTGCGCAGGTTTCATCCAGTCACGGCTCACTGGTAAAGGGGCGCTAAGTGGTGTGCTATTGATACCGTTTAAGGCAAACTGTCTACGAGCACGTGCCATATGGTAGCTGTCAGTAATGAGATACACATGACGCAGTGGAATACGTTTGGCGGTAAAACGCGCATTTTCGCAGGTATTCATACTGGCATTTTCGCTTATCAGCCCATCAATACCATGCTCAATGAGCCATTGACCAAGCCACGGCGCTTCAGCACCGCTTAGTACAATAGGTAAGGGTAAGTCGTGATAAGCGCTGGCAGCGGTACGGGCGCGGTTGAGGCTGTAGCTATTAAGAATAATTTGATTGTCATGATCATTGGTTAGTCCGCCGCCTAAAACCACATAAGCGGTAGGCGGTGAACTCAAGGCAGCAGAGGGTAGGCTGGGCAATGGCAAAAGCGTAAATAGATAAACAATAGCTTGGGAGAACAGCGGCGTGAATAGGCTGATGAGTACTAAAATAACAGTCGTTGAACCAAGTAAAAAGGTAATATTAATAATACGAAATAGCTTTATCATACGCTCAGCTGAACGCAGGTAATAACGCCATAGTCGCTTAGATAATAGCCGCTTAGACCACATGCTCATCATACCCAATAGAGCCGTCAGTATTTACCCAAACTGGCTCACGCGCTAACTGAATCGCAAATTTTTCATAAACCGTATTGACGATATGTCGTTGGGCATCTGCTACATTGTTTTGAGTGGCGTGATAAGGGGCATGATTGGTCAGCACCAAGGCTTGCTGCTGATGGGTGACAATCGGTGCAATACCACCACCTTTCAAGCCTGTCTGTTCAATCAACCAGCCTGCCGCAACCTTTATCATGGCATCAGGCATAGCGTAGCCGACGATAGTAGGGTAGGTCGATTGTAAAGCAATAAAGTGCGATTGAGGAATAATGGGGTTTTGAAAAAAGCTACCACAATTTGGCAGCTGCTTGGGATTAGGGAGTTTTTGTTGACGAATATCGATAATCGCTTGCATGATATCCGCAGGCACTGGCTGCGTACGATCGTCTTGCTCGGCATATCGTTGCGCAACGGTTTGCACATCACCATAGCTGGCTAGGATTTTGGTTGCATCGGTATGTAATCTGAATCCAACACAGCTGATTAACCAAGTATTAGGCGCACGTTTAAAAATGCTGTCACGATAGCCAAACTCGCAGTCGGCGGCTGTGAGATGATGCCAAGTTTGAGTGGGTAAGTGATAGGCTCGTACATACTGTAAGCAGTCTTCTAGTTGGACACCATAAGCACCGATATTTTGTACGGGTGCCGCACCAGTTAGCCCTGGGATTAGTGCCAGATTTTCTAGCCCATACCAACCTTGACTGACCGTATATACCACCAAGTCATGCCAGTTTTCGCCTGCCATTACTGCGATATCGACGTGGCTATCTGTCTGAGCGATGAGGCTGATACCGCGCATTTGGGGCTGCAATACGATAGCATTCAGATGCGCTGGTAATAACACATTACTGCCGCCAGACAATACAAATAATGGCTTGTTTTGCGCTATGTCTTTTGTATAATTTGCCATAAAATCGTCAAGCTGTGCTTCAGCCGTCAGTGTCACGACAGTATCCGCGACACAGGCTAAGGCCATGGTATTACCATGTGACAAATCGACTAATTCACGGGTCAATAAGCTCGCTGGCAAATCAGTGGTCATGGCAAATTGAGTACTAGAATCCAAGCGTGAAACTGAGGTCATAACATAGCCCATGTGGCAGATAGATAATGGATTACACAGTGTTTATTATAAAGGATGAAAGATAAAAAGGTGGCAGAAAGTTAGCTTTATCGTTAGCAAGCTTTCCAGCTTTCAATCCACGCTTGTGCGCTTGACTCAATACGCTCGATCACTTCTTCAAAGTCATCACCATCGCCTTTATAAGGATCTGGCACATCGTCGCCGCCATAAGTAGGATCTTCCTCACTAAATAAAGCCAACTTGGCCAAATTGTCTTCTGTCCCTATCAAGCTGTCTTTGATGGCTTGTAAATCAGCTAAATTCTGTGTATCCATTGCTAGAATTAAATCAAAATTACGAAAGTCATCGGCACTGACTTGGCGGGCGACCAGTTTATTGATTTTATAACCATGCGCTTTTGCATGGCGTTGCGAGCGAGTGTCGGGCGCATGACCAATATGCGAGTCACTCGTTCCTGCTGAATCTACTTTGATTGACAATCCAGCAATCGCTGCTTGCTGACGAAAGACTTCTTCAGCCGTTGGCGATCGGCAAATATTTCCCAAACAAACCAATAATACAGAAGACGGAGTACAGGTTTTCATCAGCATAATATGACCTTGTATAACAAAAAAACATGCTATAAGAGACCGGCATGTTAGTGCGGCTTTTATTAGCATGCAATTAATTAAGTAAATCGGCTGTCAGCGTAACGGTTAATGCCTTGAATGGCAAGAGTAGAAGCTAAACAATACGGTCATCTGTTCACGAATTTTCGATGATATTATTTATAATCTAAGGTCGTGCTTTGACCAGCTTATTCTTGTTTATGCTTAAAGCGTTGAAGGTCACGGCGCTCTTTTTTGTTGGGTTTATTATCAGGCCGTGCAAGATTGGCAAGTTTGCGCTGCTCAGCATGATAAGCGCGGCGCTCTTCGCTTTCTTCAGTTTCTGAATACAAAATTTCAGCAGCGAGCGCATTACCACGTTGCGCCGTTAGTGCTTCAACGACCACGGTCTTTTCAGTCATAGCAGTGGCTGAGCCTTGACGAATCTGTAGTTCATCACCAACCATAATCTCTTTGCTGGTCTTTACGCGGCTACCCGCATAATGTACCCGTCCGCTTTCGATGGCTTCTTTGGCGAGATTACGTGTCCGATAAAATCGTGCTGCCCACAACCACTTATCGAGGCGCATACGCACGACATCAGGTTGGCTATGGTTAGGCTGATTGTGGTTTTTGTTGTGTTTACTCATCAAAACCTCATAGATATCCATAAAGTAAGATAATATTAATGGTGCTTTTTTTGCAAATTGAAAGAGCCTTGCGCTATCAAAATGTTTAAAAATAGATTCTTATGGTGAAGAGCGAAAGTCTCGTCTTAGCCATTATTCTGATTGGCAACTTTCATCGCCATTTCAGCCGCATCATTTGTCTTTAACTGCGCTAAACCATTAATCACACCTGTGATATTTTCTACGGTTTTATTTTGGCTTAATTTAAATTGGGCTTGTATAGAATCGATGGGCAGCTTAAAGCCAATAATCCCTCGGCACATAGCATCGATATAAGTAGCAGGTGCCTCATCTAATGACCAAGGATGGTCGGATAGCACCTCTTGCTGCGCAGTCATGGTTGCTAATATCCATTTCAGCGTATCGGTGTCTTCAAGCAGCTCAATTTTGGATTGAATATGGACGCTTTGATAGTTCCAAGTGGGCACTTCTTTATGGGTTTTCGCTTTGCTAGGATACCAGTTGGGGCTGATATAATGTCCAGAATCTTGAAAAATAATTAACCACGAAGTATCTGGTAAGGTGTTCTGATAAATAGGGTTTTCACGACCGAAATGACCGTAAAGATAGCCGTGCTGAGCATTAGAGTTAATATCAGAACCAACACCAACACCAACACTAGCATCAGGCATAAAGTTATCGTTATGCCAGAAGAGCGGTATATGGCAGGCTTCAATGCCATCTTTGGTTTGAGTAATCAAGGTCGCTAAGGGATTGGCTGCGATAAATCCAATGATGTTTTCTAGGTTTTCTGCGGAAAAAATATCAGGAATATGCATGCTGTTCTCAGTTTATATTTGACATAAAATCAGCGACACCACTGCTGCTCACATGGGATACCATCATTGTTACCATCCATTTTGGTATTCGGGCAGTGTTGTACAAAGTAAGTGGCTTCTGCGCATGACGTCATCTGAGAGCAATGCTTTCTGCCATCACAGGTAAAGCTTGATGCTGATGCTGACGACGTGAGTACTGGTTTTACTGCCGAGACTGATGTTGACGTTGCATCTGAGTCGACGTACGTTGGCGGTATATCATCCAGATCAGTTGAGGTAAAATCAGCGTCAACTGGAGTATCAGTCGCAACGTTAGCAATAGGGTTACTGGTCGTGTTGTCAGGTTGCAGCATCTTATAACCCAAAAGTGCTAAAACCAGTAATAATATAAAGATCAATATCTTTTGAGTCACGGTTTACCACCTCATCATGGTCGCTATGAATTAATGAAAGCTACCAATGCATAATCACTGTTCATTCATCAATGGCTTTTTAGTGATTAACAAACAGCCATTGATGGATTGATAGTCTATTTTTATTTCAAAAATAATTGATAGCCAATATTGTCATTGAGCATGGTGCAGTCATAGCCGATATCGAGTAACGCGTCTTGTAATTGACGAGAATTACCTTCAGACGCTTGCAAACCGACCAATACGCGACCTTCGGCGGCACCATGATTGCGATAATGAAACAAAGTGATATTAAAGTCATCACCCAGTTTTTCTAAAAACTTCAGCAATGCCCCTGGACGTTCAGGGAAAACCACACTTAATAATTGCTCGTTTGCAACATGCGCATGACCACCAATCAAATGGCGGATATGTGATTTGGCAATATCATCATCGGTCAGATCATGAGCCGTGTAGCCATCAGCTGCCAATTGGGTGCGAATGGTTTTACGCTCTTTGTCGCCTTCTTTTAGTGCGATACCGACGAATATTGATGCAGGTTCCATAGAGTCAGGTGATTTTTTGCTATCGGCGCGATAATTAAACTCAGTGATATTGCGTCCATGTAAGCTACGGCAGAAATTTAAGAAAGCGCCTGTCTGCTCAGGAATTGTCACACCAAAGATGGCTTCTTTTTTCTCACCAATTTCAGTACGCTCAGCGATATAACGTAGGCGGTCAAAGTTCATATTGGCACCGCAAATAATACCGACGCAGTTTTTACCTTGCAGATTATGGGCTTCGATATATTTTTTCATACCAGCAACGGGTAACGCGCCCGCAGGCTCAACGATACTGCGATTTTCTTCAAAGATGTCTTTAACCGCCGCGCATACTTCGTCATTGGTACAAGTCACGACTTCAGGCTCGACTAAAGGACCTGACTTATCACTCTTTTGCATACGAACAATTTCAAATGGCAGTTCGCCGATTTGAGCAACCGCCACGCCATCGACGAACAGCCCAACTTGCTCAAGCTTAACGCGCTCATTGGCTTCAAGCGCCGCTTTAAGAGAAGCTGATTGCTCTGCTTCTACCGCAATCACTTTGACATGCGGCGCAACTTCACCTAAGAATGCCGCGACACCTGAGATGAGACCACCACCGCCAACCGCGACAAACACATAATCCATATTGCGCCATTGCTGAGTGAGCTCAAGACCAATGGTACCTTGTCCGGCAATCACCAATTCATCATCGTAAGGTGGGATAAAAGTCAGACCTTCTGTTTCAGCGCGATTGATTGCATAACGGTTGGCTTCATCGAAGCTATCACCATACAAATCGACATTGCCGCCAAGCGCCTTTACCGCATCCACTTTAATGTCAGGGGTGGTGGTCGGCATCACGATGATATTGTTTAGGGCAAGTTTACGGGCGGAGTAAGCAACCCCTTGTGCGTGATTACCTGCTGATGCACAAATGACGCCGCGTGCTTTTTGCTCATCACTTAATTGACTAATTCGATTATAGGCACCACGCAATTTAAAGGATTTGACCGGTTGCAAGTCTTCGCGTTTAAAACGAATGTCATTAGCAAAACGTTGGGTCAGCTTGGGCGCCGCTTCAAGTGGTGTTTGAATTGCCACGTCATAGACGGTGGCTTGCAAGATGGCTCGTACCCAATGTGACAGCATAATGTTCCCTAATAAAAAGTGTGGATGAATAGAAAAATTAAATAGATTAGCCTATGCTGATTTTAACGGTCTTGCAAGACCCTATTGCAGTTTTTGCAGCGATTTTAAGTTTTGATGAAAGATAGGGTGATTTTATCTCAATATTTTTAAAAAAAATATTGAATTATTTCCATATGTCTGTATTATTGGACATATGGAAATAATAAATGCTATCGCAAGCTTTGCTGCGCTCTCTCAAGATACTCGTCTCAAGGCCTTTAGGTTGCTTGTCAGCCAAGAGCCCGTTGGTCTGCCAGCAGGTGAAATTGCTCGTCAACTGTCTGTGCCGCACAATACGATGTCAGCACATTTATCAGTGCTGGCTCGTGCCGGGTGGGTGGTGTCTCAACGGCACAGTCGGCAGATAATTTATCGCGCCTCACTGTCACATATGGAGGAGGTTATTCAGTTTCTATTGCAAGATTGTTGTGCGGGACATCCAGAATTGTGTGCGTCTCTTATGGACAGTCTGAGCGGATGTGAGCGTGCTAAACCTACTGATGCAGACAGTCTTTCAAATAATCAGTAAGCCCATAACTGATTTAACAAACCTCTTTATTACTAGGGCGTGTCCTCATTTTTAGCTCATTTAGTCAATTTTTTTAAGATTGAGGACATACCCTAAGCATATTCATAAATATAGGTAAAATTACTATGACATCACTAATTTTTCACAATCCAAAATGCGGTACGTCTCGCAATACATTGGCCATCATGAAAGCCTCAGGCGAAAATCCAGAAGTAATTGAATATCTTAAAACCCCACCAAGCCGCGATCATTTAGTTGAGCTGTTGGCAAAGATAAACCTTTCACCAAGAGAGCTGTTACGAAGCAAAGAACCTGTCAATGATGAGTTAGGATTACACAATCCTGAACTGTCTGACGATCAAATCATTGATGCGATGATTGACCATCCCATTTTAATCAATCGTCCTATCGTGGTCACCAATAAGGGCGCGGCATTATGCCGCCCCTCAGAACGCGTATTTGAATTATTAGACAATCCCGTGAGCAGCTTTACTAAAGAAGATGGGGAAGTGATTTATCATGGCAAATAAAACAGCAGATTTAGATGTAGTCGATTTGGGTGATTTGCCCAATATTGATGTAGACAGTATACAATCTATCGATATTGAGCCTTTAATTGGAACAAATGACCCGCGCCATGCGCCTAAAATATTGGTGCTATACGGCTCTCTACGCCAGCGCTCATTCTCTAAACTGGCCAGTGAAGAAGCGAGCCGTCTATTGCGTTGGTATGGTTGTGAGGTTCGAACCTTTGATCCGACGGGTTTGCCATTGCCTGATGCTGCTGATGCCAATCATCCAAAAGTACAAGAGCTGCGAGAGTTGGCGCAGTGGTCAGAAGGTATGCTGTGGGTGAGCCCAGAACGTCATGGCAGTATGACCAGTATTATGAAAGCACAAATTGACTGGATTCCATTGTCATTAGGTGGTGTGCGTCCAACCCAAGGCAAAACTTTGGCAGTGATGCAAGTCAGTGGTGGCAGTCAAAGCTTCAATACGGTTAACCAATTGCGCATTCTTGGGCGTTGGATGCGGATGATTACCATACCCAATCAGTCCTCTATTCCTAAAGCTTTTTTGGAATTTAACGACGATGATCGTATGGATAAGTCTCCTTTATATTTGCGTCTCGTGGATGTTTGTGAGGAGTTGGTGAAATTCACTTGGCTGACCCGTGGACGCTCAGCCTATCTGATTGACCGTTACTCTGAACGGGTAGAAAGCGCAGAGGAGCTGTCGCAGCGCGTCAATCAAAAATCACTCTAATGTATCCTCTCATCATTCATTTTCTAATGCTTGCTCTTACATAATTATTCTTATAATAATTAAGCCTAAAAAGGTTACTCAATGCTGGCATTAACTATCTTTATCGTGACTCTGGTTTTAGTGATATGGCAGCCCAAAGGACTGGGTATTGGCTGGAGTGCAATGGGCGGTGCGTTGATTGCCTTAGCTTTTGGCGTGGTAAAGCTCTCCGATATTGGTATTGTGTGGGACATCGTTTGGGATGCGACTTTTACCTTTGTGGCGCTTATCATTATCTCGCTTATCTTAGATAAAGCAGGATTTTTTGGCTGGGCAGCACTGCATGTGGCTAGGCTTGGCAATGGGCAAGGACGTTTGCTATTTCCTATGATTGTGATTTTAGGCGCGTTTATCTCGGCGTTTTTTGCCAATGATGGGGCAGCATTGCTACTGACACCGATTGTCATCGCTATCTTACTGCGTCTCAAATTCTCACCACCATCTGCTTTGGCTTTCATTATCGCAACAGGTTTCATTGCTGATACCGCAAGTCTGCCGTTAATCACTTCTAATCTGGTCAATATTGTTAGTGCCAATTATTTTGACATTGGATTTGGTCGTTATGCAGCAGTGATGATACCGGTCAATATTGTTTCTGTATTGGCGACGCTCGCCGTATTATGGTTAGTCTATGCGCGGCACATTCCAAAACACTACTCCATTGCTGATTTGAGTGCACCAGAGTCTGCGATTGAAGATCCGCTTGTCTTTAAAGTAGCCTTTCCACTGCTCGCGTTGCTACTTATTGCCTACTTTAAGACTGAGTCATTGGGCATTGCCATCTCCTTGGTGACAGGAGTGGCGGCGTTACTGTTAATGGCTATCGCAGGTCGCTGGTGGCAAGGAGGGCGTGATGCCGTTGTTTCTGTATCTGATATCCTGCGTCAAGCACCTTGGCAAATCGTATTATTTTCCATCGGTATGTACTTGGTGGTTTATGGCTTGGGCAATGCAGGATTGACTGCCTATGGTGCTCAAGTATTGAATTGGCTAGGGCAGCAGGGTACGGTCATCGCAACAGTAGGAACTGGATTCCTCTCTGCTATTGTAGCCTCTGTTATGAATAATATGCCGTCTACTTTGGTTGGTGCACTGGCGATTGATAGCGCGCAGGTACCTGCTGCCACTCGAGAGCTCATGATTTATGCCAATGTGATTGGTAATGATTTGGGACCGAAATTCACACCTATCGGTAGTCTGGCGACTTTATTGTGGCTCCATGTATTGGCAGAAAAAGACTATAAAATCAGTTGGGGGCAGTATATGAAGATTGGACTGCTCATTACCCCGCCCGTACTATTGGTCACGCTACTGGCTTTGGTTGTTTGGTTGCCTTATCTGTCTTCATTTTAAAATTTGAGTGAATGTCTTGCGATTAGCGTGGCTATTACGCTGACATCCATTAAGCTCATCGGGTATAATGGCGGCGCATTTTACCTTTTTACCCTTTACTTTTTTTAAAGCGATACGTTTATTTTGCCAAGGATTTATGATGAGTGATCAGCAAGCACAAAAGCAAGCCGCCGCCAAAGCGGCTCTAAGTTATATCGAAGATGACATGATACTTGGAGTAGGCACAGGCAGTACGGTCAACTGTTTGATTGAATTATTACCGACAGTAAAGCTTGCTGGCGCAGTTGCCAGCTCACAGGTCACTGAAGACAAACTTCGTGCCCTTGGTATTGAAATCGTTGATTTGAACTTTGCTGGTACGCTTGATATTTATATCGATGGGGCAGATGAGGTCAATGAGCATTTGCAATTGATAAAAGGCGGTGGCGGCGCGCTCACTCGTGAGAAAATCGTGGCAGCGGCTTCTAACAAATTTATATGTATGGTTGATGAGAGCAAAAGCGTTGAGGTGCTAGGTCGCGAGTTTCCTGTTCCGATTGAGGTACTGCCGCAAGCACGTTCTTATGTCGCACGGCAATTAGCCCGTATGGGCGGTGAGCCAGTTTACCGCGAAGATTTTGTGACTGATTATGGTAATGTTATCTTAGATACTTATGATTTGGATGTGAGTAATCCGATAGCGCTTGAGAAAGAGCTGAATAATATTGTGGGTGTGGTGTGTAATGGTATTTTTGCGGCCAATCAAGCTGATGTATTGCTGAAAGCAGGTAGTAATGGTGTGACGACACTTATTCGTTAAAAAATGCTTACTCGTTAAAAATCGGTTAAGCAGTGTCTTATCGTTCATCAGAAACGAAAAAGGCAGATCACACTAAATGTGGTCTGCCTTTTTCGTACTTACTCTTCCATAAATAGATTATGGCTACATTTTTAAAGTTTTATTTTGTCTTGTAATAAGAATTCCATCAAGGCTTTTTGCGCATGTAAGCGATTTTCGGCTTCATCCCATACCACTGAGCGTGGATCGTCAAGCATATCATGAGAGATCTCCTCACCACGATGCGCGGGTAGACAATGCATAAATACCACTTCAGGATCGGCTTTGTCCAATAGTGATGGCGTTACTTGATAAGCGGCAAAACGGCGCGCACGAGTATTTTGTTCAGACTCTTGTCCCATGCTTGCCCATACATCGGTGACAATTAAATTTGAATCTTTCGCGGCTTCTTGTACGTTTTCGACAATACTGACGCAATGCGAGAAGCGTTTCATCAGCTCAGGGTCAGGCTCAAACCCATAAGGCGCAGCGACGCGTAGCTCAAAACCAAATTGATGAGCTGCTTGCATATAGGATGCACACATATTATTGCCATCACCGACCCAAGTAACGATTTTATTTTCGATACTTCCACGGTGCTCATAATAGGTTTGCATATCAGCCAGTAGCTGACAAGGATGAAATTCGTCAGTTAAAGCATTGATGATAGGCACACTTGAGTATTCAGCAAAGGTCTCAACTTTTTCGTGACCAAAGGTACGAATCATGATGATATCGACCATGCTCGATATGACACGAGCAGAGTCTTCTAGCGGCTCACCACGCCCAAGCTGGGTATCATTTGGCGACAAAAAGATAGCACTACCACCAAACTGACCCATACCTGTCTCAAATGAGATGCGCGTACGGGTTGAGGATTTCTCAAATATCATGCCAAGCGTACGACCAACAAACGGCTGATATATCTCGCCTGCGTGTTGCATCTTGCGCAATTCGCTGGCACGCTTTATAAGGTTTTCTAATTCTTGTTTGGTTAAATCAGATAAGGTCAAAAAATGGCGCAAACTCATAGTAATCCTAGCAGTCGATCGCAGTCAGTGAAACGTCATCAGTCTTTAATAGCATCGCGTCAGTGCGTATACTGGGGTGACAACAAACTTTTAGTATAGCGCAATTAGGCTTAATGTAAATGTCCAATTTGCCATGATTTATAAGTCTGGCAAACAGACATTACATGAATAGTGACGAGGTCAGCATAATTATACTTGTATGCGATTTGGGCGAATGCTTAGGCGGCATAGTAGCTCATAGCTAATCGTACCTGCATGTGCGGCGACTTCATCGACGTGCGGGGCATCGCCCCACAGTATTACTTTGCTGTCTAACGCAATGTCTTCTGGCGCGGTACTGACATCAATGACAATCATATCCATTGCCACGCGTCCAATGACTGCACATCGGTAGCTTTGATCGTTGATAGTATCTATAACAGTGACATAGGCTTCATCGCTGATGACACGAGGGTAACCATCGCCGTAGCCGACACTCACCAGTGCGGTTCTAGTGTCTTTCTGCGCTGTCCAACGACTGCCATAGCCAATAGAATTGTCCGCCTGAACTGTTTGCAGGGCGATAATTTGTGCGCTGAAATCCATCGCTGGCTGTAAGTCTAACTCATGCGCGCTTTTATCAATGACAGGGGCGCTACCATATAAAATAATGCCGGGACGTACCCAGTCATAATGATGCTCTGGAAAATTAACGATACCGGCTGAATTGCATAATGAGCCTTTAATATCAGCGCTAATGGTCGCTTGTAAGGTATCTAATACCTCCGAAAAACGCTGAATTTGCATTGAGTTTAATGGATGAGTGCTGTCATCGGCATTAGCAAAATGCGTGGCTAGTATCAGCTGATATCCCACTTCATGCAGACGCTTAGCCGCTGCCATAATACCTTCAGCGTTGAAGCCTAGACGGTTCATACCAGTATTATATTTAAGCCAAACCACTCTGGTCGCACTATTGGCTGGTGGGATATTGTCGAGTGCCCACTGCAATTGCGGCGCATGGTGAATCACGCAGCTAATATCATGCTCAATGGCTTGCTGCCACTCATCAGTGGTAAATGCCCCTTCAATCAAACCAATGGTTTTGTCCCAGCCTAACTGCCGAGCTTCTAGCGCCTCAGTCAGGGTTGCAACACCAACACCATCTGCTTGGTGCAATGCAGGCAATACCGCTGCCACACCATGTCCGTAAGCGTTGGACTTGACCATGGCTAGGACTTTAGAGTTTGCTGCCATTTTCTTAACTTGATTTAAGTTGTGAGTAATGGCTTGTGGTTTGATTGTGATAGTACGCATAATTGGCTTCTTTATAAGTAGAATTATGAAGTTATAAAGCCAGTACTGCATCAATTGGGCTAATGCAGCACTGGCTATTTTATTAAAAACTATTTGTTCGCTTATGGTTAAGCTTCAGTCTTTATCAGGTTTAGTTTTATTAGGCTTAAGTTTTATAAGATTGATTACTCGTCATTCTCGAAACTGACATTTTGATAGTATTCTGGTGTTAGGTTAATAAAGCGGGTAAATTGCCCTTCAAAGCCCAAACGTATGGTGCCGATAGGGCCGTTACGCTGCTTACCAATAATAATTTCAGCCACGCCTTTGTGGTCTGTATTCTCATTATAAACCTCATCACGATAGATGAACATAATCAAATCGGCATCCTGCTCAATCGCACCCGATTCACGCAAATCCGACATGATAGGGCGCTTGTTAGGGCGGTTTTCTAGACTGCGGTTAAGCTGCGACAAAGCGATAACAGGGCATTCAAGCTCACGTGCTAGCGCCTTGAGACTCCGTGAAATCTCTGAGATTTCCCCAACACGGTTGCCATCTAGGTTTGGTACTTTCATCAACTGCAGATAATCGACGACGATAGCGCCAAGCTTGCCATCATGATTTTTAGCGATACGGCGGCAGCGTGAACGCATCTCAGATGGTGGCAAAGCAGTACTATCATCAATATAGAGATGTTTAGATTGTAAGTGCTGAATGGCGTTCATCATTTTTGCCCATTCATCTTCATTCATTTGCCCAGAACGCAGATGCGTCTGATTAATCGCGCCCCATGAGGACAGCAAACGCATGACGATAGACTCAGCAGGCATCTCCATCGAAAACACCACAACAGGCAGATCTTCGTTAAATAAAATACCTTCTGCCAAGTTCATGGCAAAGGTGGTTTTACCCATAGAAGGGCGCGCAGCCACGATGATTAAGTCACCTGCCTGCAAGCCTTGGGTTTTATTATTCAACTCAGCAAACGGCGTCTGCAAACCAATCATGCCATCGGGATTGGATTTAAGCTCTTGAATCTTATCAATAACGTTGGTCAAAACAGCAGTAATGCCCACAGGTCCACGCTGTTCAGCGCGTTTATTGTGCTGCTCATTGATGCTAAATATCTTACCCTCAACACTGTCTAAAATATCACTGACGCTCTGGTCTTTAGGATTATAGGCGAGCGTGAGCATCTCATTGCCAGTCGTAATCAGTTGGCGTAGAGTAGATAGTTCACGGACGCGCTGAGCATAGGCGGTCAGGTTAAACAAGGTCGCAGGGCTTTGGCTCAAAATATCTGCCAAGTAGCTATCGCCGCCTGCACTTTTAAGGAGTTTTTGTGCTTCTAGCCAGTCGTGTACCATGACCGTATCATAGGGTTCGTTGACTGCCGCTAAATGAGCAATAGCATCAAAAATATACTGATGTCGCCCTGCATAAAAATCATCTTTGGTAACGATATCAGCAATCTTGTCGTACGCCTCTTCGATACTCATTAAGGACGCGAGCAATGCCTTTTCAATGTCGATATTGTGCGGCGGTGTCTGATTGAGTAAGTCGTCGGTTTTTTCGTTGTCTGCCATGATTGCCTAATGTGTCAAAAGTCGATATAAAAGAGGGTATAAATGGGTATGTGACATCAGGGTTTCATTGGGTGCTGATATAGCAAATAAAACGCCACGTGCCACTATAATTGAAGTACCAAAACCTGATCTCTGTGTTGACCGGTAAATGCTATAATGAAAAGCGAAAGTTTAACACATAATAGGCTTTTTTCGGCACCGATAGATAACTATCTATTCTAGATGACGGTTGTAATAAGTAAAAAATCATCTATACAATATAAGTGTCAGTACTTATTTTCCCCATAAAAAATACAATAAAATTCACGACTCAATATAAATATAAAGGCGTAGTTATGATGCAAGATATACAAAAAAAATTGCCATTATTAATCACAACTGGTGAGCCTGCTGGTATTGGGATGGATATCGTGCTGCTATTAGCGGCTGAGGGTAAATTGCAAGATTTTGAACGTCCAATTTGGGTCACTGCCGATAGCACCGCTATGACAAAGCGCGCAGATGAGTTGGTTGCAGCTGATGTATTGAAAAACCTTCCCATCTGGCAAACTATTGATATCGATGCCGATGACTTTAATCTTAACGTTGTAGAGCAGATGTCGCAGCCAGATACGAACGTGGATAGTTCTTTTATTCTACTTAATATATCTTGTGCTGAGCCAGTTGTCTGCGGGAAAATTAACACGCGCAATTCAGCAATGGTTGCTAAGCAGTTAGACATTGCCCATCAGTTGGCAACCAACAAAATAGTGGCTGCTATCGTCACTGGACCATTGCAAAAGTCTGCATTGATAGAAGCTGATATTGAGCTATTAGATGGCACAATGTTTAGCGGTCATACAGAGTTTTTTATGCAGCAAAGTGGCTGTGATAAAGTGGTTATGATGCTCGCCAATCAAGCCATGAAAGTGGCGCTTGTTACCACTCATTTACCGCTAAAAGATATCCCTGCTGCAATCACGTCTGACAATGTACGCCAGACCGTACAAATTGTCGTCGATGAGATGAAAGCAAAATTTGGCTTAACGCAGCCACGTATTTTAGTCTGTGGTCTTAATCCACATGCAGGCGAGGGTGGGCATTTAGGCGTCGAGGAGATTGAGATTATCAATCCAGTGTTGCAAGAGTTCATCGATGTAGGCGTCGATATATCAGAGGCAATGCCAGCGGATACGTTATTTACACCCAGACATCTAGCCAACTGTGATGCGGTGATTGCTATGTATCATGATCAGGGGTTGCCGGTGCTCAAATCACATGGTTTTGGTGATACCGTCAATCTTACTTTAGGACTGCCGTATATCCGTACCTCGGTTGATCATGGGACTGCGCTTGATTTAGCGGGGCGCGGCAATGCTAGTGCCACTAGCTTGTATCAAGCATTAAAAATGGCAAACGAGATGGCAGATAAATCGCTTATTAAATAGACCTCTTGCATAAGCCGGCACCTTAGCGACATTTATCACGCAGTATTGGGTAACTTTAGTGTGAGTAATGGCTATTTATGAATTATCAAACAGGGTTTAATATAATTGGTTCCGCCATAGCAGTCTGTTATAAGTGGTCTATTAATAGGTTTAGAGGGCTGAAATAGCTGGTTCTGCTAGGGTACATCCTAAAAGATCCATTCTATGATACTAAATCGCTAAGATTGTCGGGGATTCAGCATTCTGAGATAATGTAAGATGGCATATCTGAACTGAAAGCAAAGCGCTATTTGCATGCTCACTAAATTATCAGTACATCTATCAGAATAAATGAGAAGCCCTAGAATGAAACAATCTTTTCAGACCCTGTTAAATCAAGTGGGACTTACCGCTTTAGTGACAGCATCATTACTATCTGGAACAGTACAAGCAGCAGATAACAATGACCATCTAAAGAGCACCGTTGATCAACAAGCCAAATTACTAATGAATGAGCATGATATTTCAGGGATGTCTTTTGGCGTCATCATCGATGGCAAATCACATTTTTATCATTATGGTTTGGCTGATAAGAAAGCCAAAATACCTGTCTCAGAAAACACTATTTTTGAGCTAGGCTCAATCAGTAAGACGTTTGCTGCTACCTTAGCCAGTTATTCAGAATTAAATGGCACACTTACATTAGAAGATACTGCTGATAAATATATTCCCTACCTAAAAAACAGCACCATTGGCAACACCAAGCTTATAAACTTAGTTACCTATTCAGCTGGTGGTCTGCCGTTACAAGTACCTGATGAAGTCAAAAACAATAAAGAGTTGCTTAGTTGTTATAAATCTTGGCAGCCAGTCTTTTCTGTCAACTCAAAGCGTTTATATTCCAATGCCAGCATAGGATTGTTTGGTTATATATCGGCATTGAGCATGGATGCTGATTACACACAATTGATGGAAGAAAAAATACTGCCGTCACTCAATATGCCCAACACCTTTATCAATGTGCCTAATGACAAAATGGCGGATTATGCGTTTGGTTATAATGCTGTTGGCGATGCTATCCGAGTCAATCCTGGCATGTTAGACGCTGAAGCCTATGGCATTAAATCCACCATTAAAGATATGACGCAGTTTATGGCGGCGAATATGGGGCTGGTGCCGCTGGATAAAGATATTCAGCAAGCGTTAGACAATAATAGAAAGGGTTACTATCAGGCGAGTACTTTTACCCAAGGGTTAGGATGGGAGATGTACTCTTATCCTACTCAGCTAAATACCTTACTCGAAGGTAACTCAATGGATGTGGTGCTAAAGCCTCAAGCCATTAAAATAGACAATCATCCAACGTCTATTTTAAACAACGTCTGGGTCAATAAAACAGGCGCTACTAATGGGTTTGGTGGCTATATCGCTTATATTCCTGCCGAAAAATCAGGCATTGTCATTCTGGCAAATAAAAACTATCCCAATGCAGATAGGGTCAAAGCAGCGTATACGATTTTAGAGAGTGTGATAACTCATTGATTAAGCATGAGTCACAAAGCAACCTTATAAAAACGACCTCCCACTAATAACCCAGCTAGATGCTGGGTTTTTTACGTTCAACTTTTAAGAGCAACCTTCCACCAAATAAATCGCTTCTGGTATACCAATATCTATGCTTTCTACCTCACCTTTTAATAGGTTTTTATGCTCTGCTGTCCACTCAGTCGCCTTAATCATAGAATCACTCAGCTTTTGACCACCCTTGACATGATATTCAATTTGTAGGGGTAACTTATCCTGTTTATTATTAAGCTCAATATTGTCATCTTTTAAGAATTCTCCAAGTGGGCTTTCTTTTATTACCTTGAAATTGACATTAGCAATCAGGTTATAGTAGTCACCATCAACCGCATATTTATCGATCTCGTAGCTAAGCTCGTCATTATGTGCTTTCATAACGTCTGTAGCGGAATTGCCAACGTTGATGTCTTTATAAAACGGGATACTTGGATCCTGAATATTAATCAGGGCAACCTTGTTGTCTATGATTTGATACAGCACAGAAGCACGTTTACCGTACTTTTTATCGATATAGCTCAGCTCTGGATTACTGACGTAATAGCATTTTTCGTTATCGCTCTTGGCTTTGGTCATTCCTAGGCTGCTTAGTAGTTCAGGAGTAATAACCTGACCAAAGCTTAGTTTCTGATACCCTGACGGGCTGACGATTTGTTCATCAGCTATATCTGTCGCTTTGTTAGTTTGGGCTTCATCTATAGCACTTGTATCTGTAGGTGCTGGATTGACAGGCATCTCATCATTCTCGATCAGGTGGTGTTCTAAAAAGTATGCCGGCATCAGACGTAACCATAATTGATGTAAAAGAACACCATATCAAACACTTTGAAGTGATTATCGAGCTTCTTAGAGAAACAACAGGTTTTTCTAACCGCCCGACGCAATCGGTGTCTAAGACGGCAGTTATTACCTTCAATTCCTACCGTATGAGATTTGCTAACTCGTTTGTGGTCAAATTTAAAGGCGGTTATAAAACTGTCCCAGTTGTCCATACTGATAGAGCCATAGCTGACTTTAAGCTGCTTGAGACGAGCTCTTAACTTCTTAGCCGTTTTTAAGTCGCGTCTGCCCCAAACATAAGCAACATTCTCATTAGTAACGCGATCATAAGCATAAATAAGCCAAACTTTACGCTTTTTGCGATACACGTAAGTCCAGAATTCATCAACCTCTAAGCGTTCATAGTAGCGCTTCTTAGGCGTAATCTTATAAACAGATGAGCCTATGGTGCTCAATACTTTACCGATACTGACTGAGGCTATAACAGCTATGTCTCTAACGCCGCAGCCTCTAACTGTCATGAGCCGTATAAGCTCTTCCACTTTAGAGTGACAGCCGTTATAAGTTAATGCATGGTCGCCAATAAACTGACGTTTGCAGTCCTTACATTGATAATTCTGCTTGCCATAGATTTTTTTGCCATTTTTCTTTAGACTGGGACTGTGACAGTCGGGGCAACTGATATCTATTTGTGTCTTCATAACCTCAAATATATCATCTTGCTTTGGCTGTCACCCTCCTTTTATCTCCTCAGCATACTTTCTGATACACCACCCTCGATCATATCTTTGTCTATATTATTCGTTTGTGTAGTGTCATCGTTATTTGTAGATGAGGGCTGTAAGTCACAGCCTGTCATCAGTTGTACAGCAGCGATTAATAAAGTAGAAGCCATTGCCGTTCTAATTATCGGCAATGATGATTTTGAATGAAAAGTTAACATGGCTCAATTCCTGAATTCAGATCATTGATATTAATATATACCTCAATGAACCTTGTATAAACTGTTTTTCTTATGCTCAATTTCATTTAAGATAACGTCTAATCGGTGCGTCTATAGCGCACTAAAGACGAATAGAATATGTATGGTAAGCACACCATAAAGTACACCGTGAGTATTTCAGTGAGTTAAAACATTGATATCACTAGCCTACAGCAAAAGCTTCAAGTCCTCACTAGGGAACCATGCTTGCTCTCATAATAGTCTTATAATAAATGATTTTAGAACAAAAAAGGCTCTGCGTCGGTTGCGCTAATGTATGGGTGGTTTAACAATAAAATATCTCAAAAATACAGTGCAATTATGAGCTGTGTTATAATTCATCATTATAAAACTAGCACATTGCTGGCATTGCCTTATCGACCCTCTCTTTTTTATCTATGAAGACTTTTTTATGTCCAAAACATCGTTTGATGCTCAGTCTATTACCAACAGCCTACGCGCTGCCAAACACCAACCACGTAAGCGCTTTGGTCAAAACTTCTTACATGATCGCAGTGTCATCCGTGAGATTGTTGAGAGCATTCGCTTAGAGCGCGATGACAATTTGATTGAGATTGGGCCAGGGATGGGCGCACTGACTGAGCCATTATTGGCAGAAGTGGATGCGATGACTGTGGTCGAGCTGGATCGTGATTTGGCAGATAGCCTGCGTATTCGTATCGGTGCCAACAGCCATCGAAACTTTACGATCATCAAAGACAATGCCATGCATGTCGACTATCGCGAGCTGTATAGCGATGAGCGTGGCAAGCTCCGTGTGGTTGGTAATCTGCCGTATAATATTTCTACGCCTATCTTATTTCATTTGCTCAGTTATGCCGATGTGATTCAAGACATGCACTTTATGCTGCAAAAAGAAGTGGTCGAGCGTATTACGGCGGATGTCGGTAGCAAAACTTATGGTCGCCTGTCGGTCATTATGCAGTATCATTGCCATACCGATTATCTACTGACCGTACCACGTGGTGCTTTTAATCCGCCACCAAAAGTAACCAGTGCGGTTTTTCGTTTGACGCCGCATATTACTAAGCCAGTCGTCGCAGAGGACGAAGAATATTTCGCGCTTGTGGTACGTGAAACCTTTAACCATCGTCGTAAGACGTTACGTGCCATCTTTAAAAAATCAACGTTGCTACCGACATTGAGCGAAGAAGATTTTGCAGCGTGTAGCATTGACCCACAAGCACGTCCTGAAGTCTTAAGTGTGAAAGATTTTGTGAATTTAAGCAATCAAGCGCGTAAAGTAGAGGTTTAAATCGAGTTACTGCCGATTCGTCGTCAAAGACATTTATATGGAAATGACGACATAAAACTTTCACATAAAAATATCACGTAAAAACACTGAGGATTTATGAGCTTTCGCCATCAGTATGTCATCGGTGACCTGCAAGGTTGCTATGCGGCGTACCTTCATTTACTTGAAATATTGGATTTTGATCCTGCACAAGACAAGCTATGGTTTGCAGGGGACTTGGTGGCACGTGGTGAAGATTCGTTAAGTACCTTGCGTCATGTCAAAGCACTTTGCGAGCAAGGGGCAGCCGCGACAGTACTCGGCAATCATGATATCAATTTGATCGCTGTCTGGCGCGGTGCGGCAAAGATTAAAAAAAAGGATCAGACAGCGCCCATTTTTGCTGCCGATGATTGCGATGAACTGCTTGAATGGTTACGTCATCAGCCAGTATTGGCTTTTCCTGATGAGCAGACGGTATTGGTTCATGCTGGCATTCCACCGCATTGGACGGTTGAGGCGGCCGCAAATCACGCGCAGCAGTTAGAGTCACAACTGCAAGGTAGTTTAAAACAGCTGGATCGTCTATTGCCGAATTTATATAGTAAGACTGCTGATGATTGGCATCCAGATATTAGCGGCTTTACCAAAATGCGTGCAATTGCCAATTATTTCACTCGTATGCGGCTGTGCAAACAAGACGGCACGTTAGAATTTAGCTTTGCAGCAGGGTTAGAAGCGTCTATGCCAGAGGGTTTTTTGCCTTGGTTTGAATGGCAAGTACCGCGGACTCGCAAGGTATTATTTGGGCATTGGGCAGCGCTGAAAGGTGAGGTAGACTTACCGTATGCGCGTGCACTTGACGGCGGCTGCGTTTGGGGTAATGATCTATTGGCTTATCGCTTGAGTGATGGAAAAATCATCAGGTCAAGTGCGCACTGCTTACAGCCAGAAACATAATATTAGGGCATGGACTCATTTCTATCTCCGTTTTAAAATGAGGTCATGTCGCAACTATTTGGCTTATCCAAACGATTTATTAAACCACCAAAACCTTCCCATTAGCTGGGTAGGTTTGGTGGTTTTTTGGGTTTAGGTAGTGAGGTTTTAGCATCGCTCGCAGCCTTGTTTTCAGGGTTGCTGTTATCGCTTTCAGGATGGGCAATCGCCTCATTACCCTCAGTAAAGGCGTTATGCGCTTTATCATATTGAATATCACTACTATAAGGGACGCTATTGAGCTCCTCATCTATCAGCCCATCATCGAGTTCAATGGTTTTTTTGGTACTGATATGATTGGTGGTGCTGTGTGTTTCCCGGCTTTTTAGCGCAGCGTCAGTGTCAGCATTTGAGATGTTATTATCGTAATCTATGTCTGTGATAGCCTGTTCATTTTGCATGCTTTTTTGCTTGGATTTAGGTAGGATTTTTACATCAGACAAACGGCGCACTACATAATTATTGGGAATAGTTTGTCCTCCTTTATGAGCGCTGGTATCGTCAAAAATCATATGTCCTTGGCTGTCGATACGAGCATACTTCATTGGCTTATCACGTGGCCAGAAAAAGTCTGAAGGATGGGTAAGCATATGGCTGAAAAGCTGCTTGGTTAAACGACTCCACTCCATGAATTTGACTTCTTTAGAGCGCAGTGCCACAAATAAGGCGAGCGAGAAGCTGACCATGAGGTTCACCATGCCGATAAGGGCAACGCCTAAAATAGAAATAAACACAATCTGCCAATCCCACTGGTTGGCAGATATATTAAACAGTCCATGCGCCAAATTCGCCGAGGCAAACGCAATGTGGCGAATATCAATCGGTAAGCCAAATAAATAGCCAATTGTTGCAGTACTACCTAAGAACACCCCGAACAAGAAATTGCCCATAATGGCGCCAAGGTTGGCTTCTATAAAACCGCCTAAACGCTGTAACCAAGTTTTTGGTAGTAGGTATTGAAGTAGTTTGTGGCGCTGAATACGGGCACCGATTTGGTTGTAGACTGCCAAGTTATCGTAGTAACCAGCAATAAGACCCGATAAAAATAAATAGACGCCAGCAATGGCCGCGTGGGGCAATGCCAGTGAGTGAAAGGGGTCAAGATCATGCAGTAAGTGTGCAGCCTTGTCGGTATTGATCATCGGCGCACCAGTATATTGTAGCCATGCAAAAGAGATAATCAGAGCGACTGGTATCGCTAGCATAATATTACCCATAATCGCCACAAACTGGGTACGTAAAATATCGACCACCAATTCTGATAATTTATTTAACTGGTGTGACTTTTTGCCAGAACCGTCCGAAATAGTAGAGGCGATTGCCGCCGCCGTCATAGCAGGCTGTTTGGTAGCAACCGTACCATGAACGATATGGATAAAAACAAAACCCAATCCATAAATCATACTATTGACAAAGGCGCGTCCCATCGGTGCGAGGGCTAGGTTATAGGCTAATATCTTAAGCGTTGCCATAAACGCAATAATAAAACCACCGATAGAGGCTTTCTTGAACATTTTTTGGTAGCCCGATTTATCGGTACTAATATAATGTTCACCCACGCGGCTGGCATTTTCAGTGACTTTGCGCGACAGCAGCTTGGTATTATTATCAATTAAGTATCCGATACTATAACGGCGGCTCGCAGTGGTAATCAGCGCTTGAATCAACTCAATGAGCGCCTGATCACGCTTATCATAATTATCTGCTACCAGTTCAGTTAGGATGCGCATACGTTGCAAGCTTTGGTCTAAACGCAGCATCATGTTGGTCAGGCGAATAGAGATTCCTGTTTTATAAATGCGCTTGCGTATGGTGGCAACGATATCTTCGCATTGTTCAATCATGACCAATAACGGCGCAGGATCTACCGCTTTTTCGGGCGTAATATCCGTTAAAGTATCAAGCTCATGCGCTTCTCGGTACTGATTGACGTATAAGACCGCCTCTTGATTTTGTGCCACAAATGACGCTGAATAATTCAGCATTTGCGGATAAAATTCCATCAAATCTGGATGCAAGCCAATACCGCTGATACGGTATGACAAAATGATAATCGCGTTCAAAATACTGTTTTTTGCTGTCGCAACTAAGTTTAAATGCTGCTCATCGACTTTGAGTAGCTCAACCAGTTCATCCCATTTGTCTTTTTTAATATTGGCAAGCCAGCGCTCATCATAGCGTTTATCAAATAAATAACCGACCAATTCTACGACAGAATCTTCTTGTGGCAGTAGCGGTAAAAAACGGTGCCCGATAAGGCGACGTAGACTATTAAAAAAGCCCTGATCCGACATGATGCCGGTATCGGTATATAAAGCAATTTGGCGATATTCAATAATCAGTTTTAAGACGAAACTTGACAGTCCATCTGCATATTCTGGATGTTGACGTAAAATATCAATCAGCTCTTGAATGTTTTGATTGGCTAATGTGGGCTCTTTATCACTCACTCGTAGCTCATCGATTAGGCGCTTGAGTACCGCAGGATCTGGCACATCACTTAAGGCTGTAATCTGTTGTAAAATGTGTTTTATTTCTGACACATTGCATCCCTTGTGGTGGTTATTTCAATCATTGTTATTATTGAGTATGAGCAAAGATATAAGTGCTTTGAATGGCTATATTGGCTATCAATGTCGCGATATCTACCACGATTGATTGTTAGGTTTTTAATTTACAGCTCACTAATTTGGAAATTATTGGTTCAGAGCTTATTGGTTTCGGCGTTAAAGATATTTGTACCAATCTTAATGTTGTGACTTTGCGTTATTTTAATCGTAACAATGCCTGAGCGGTTAATTATTTTGTTAGCAGTTATTTTGTGGCGCTCATTATATCGATTGTGGAAACCATCACTGTGATGATATTTTTGGCAAAAAAAGGGACAGTAGCGTGACTGTCCCCTTATCGTAGTGCGGTATGGCTTACTTTATTATAAAAGTAAGAAATTAGCTAGCAGGTACATCAAAGTAGCTAAGATCAAAGTTCATCATTGGATCACTACCAGCTTGAACCATTTGTGCATGAGCATCAATGCGTGGCAAAATACGCCCGACGAAATAATCGGCAAGCTTGGCTTTATTGGTATAAAACTCACCTTCTTTACCGTTAGCGGCTTCTACCATCAACGCAAACATGTACGAATAAGCGAGGTAACCAAAGGCATGCATGTAGTCAACGGCACAGCCATTGACTTCGTTTTTACGCTCGCCAATGTTGCTAAGCACAGTGTTAGTCAATGCTTCAATCGTGTCAGCAGCATCTAGCGTTGCTTGCTTGATACCATGATCTGCTTGCATGTTATTGACAAAATCACGAATTTCACCTAAGAAATGAGTGACGTATTTGCCGTTATTTTTCGCCACTTTACGACCTAGTAGGTCAAGCGCTTGAATACCATTGGTGCCTTCATAAATCTGGGCAATACGGGTATCACGAACGATTTGCTCCATACCCCATTCGCGGATATAGCCGTGACCACCAAATACTTGCTGGCAATCAATGGTGGCTTCTAACGCTTTGTCAGTCAAGAACGCTTTAGCAACAGGCGTCAATAGGGCAACACGCGCGGCAGCAGCTTGAGCGGCCTCTGGATCGGTACTAAACTTCTCCTGATCAAGATTTTTGGCAACGTACATCGCAAAGCAACGTGACGCTTCAGTATTGGCTTTGGCATTTAATAGCATACGGCGTACATCGGCATGATGAATGATGGCATCTGCTGGTTTTTCTGGGCTTTGCAGTTGGGTATCGCTACGACCTTGACCACGATCATTGGCGTATAGCGCTGCGTTTTGGTAAGCAAGCTCAGAACCACCAAGGCCTTGCAGACCCATGGTGACACGCTCATAGTTCATCATAATAAACATTGATGACAGACCCGTGTTTTCAGCACCAACCATCCAGCCTTTAGCGCTGTCAAAATTCATGACACAAGTGGCTGAGGCTTTGATGCCCATTTTGTGCTCGATAGAGCCGACTGCTAGCGTGTTACGCTCGCCTAAGCTACCATCTGCATTGACCAAAAATTTTGGTACCACAAATAGCGAAATACCTTTTGAGCCTTCTGGCGCGTTAGGGGTTTTTGCCAATACCAAATGAATGATGTTTTCGGTTAAGTCATGCTCGCCGCCAGTAATAAAGATTTTGGTACCTGAGATATCATAGCTACCATCATCGTTAGGGATAGCTTTGGTTTTGATGATACCTAAGTCAGTACCAGCATGTGGCTCTGTCAAGCACATGGTGCCCGCCCACTCGCCGTTGTACATTTTTTCTAGGTAAGTTTGCTTTTGTTCTTCAGAAGCCGCTGCGTTTAGGCACAGTGTTGCGCCAACGGTTAGGTTAGGGTAGAGGGCAAACGATTGGTTGGCAGTGAATACCATCTCTTCAGTCAGCATGGTCACCATTTTTGGGAAACCTTGACCACCGTATTCAGCGTTACCGCTTAAGCCAACCCAGCCTGATTCAGCATACTGCTTATACGCTTCTTTAAATCCAGTAGGAGTCGTGACGACGCCATTACCTTCAAAGGTTGCGCCTTCTTCATCGCCGCTGCGGTTGATTGGCAAAAGAATATTTTTTGACAGTTTTGCCATTTCTTCCAAAATCATATCGACTGTTTCCATATCGACATGAGCTAAGTTTTCGTTGTTTTGCCAAAATTTAGGCGCGTTAAATACATCATTTAAGATAAAGCGCATGTCATTCAGAGGGGCATTATAAACAGCCATAAACATTCCTTTGGTTCAAATAAATAAAATTAAAGTTGTTAAAGATATCAATTGTTCTTTTGGTCTAACCTTAGCGGTTAATAATCAAAGTTTAGCAAATAAGCTTGCGCACGGGTGTGTTTCTTCGTGAATTGTGCGTACACCAAAAGTATTGATAAAGGATAGCCTTTATAAAAATAAGGATAGATTTTTTGACAGTGTTAACTCTACTCGTTATTAATTTTAATAGCGCTAAGAAAATCGGCAACACACCTGAGTATGTTGCCGATAAAAATACAGTATTAGCAGTATTTAACGTCTAATTAAAAAGCGAACTGATCAACGTCCATGCTCATGTATGGTTCAACACCAGTGCTGATACGCTGTACGTGAGTGGTGGTACGTGGCAATAGCTTAGCAAAGTAGAACTGCGCGGTTTTTATTTTCGCGTCGTAGAAGGCTTGTTCGCTAGTACCGTTAGCAAGTTCAGTTTGTGCTACTAATGCCATGCGTGCCCATAAGTAGGCTAGCGTTACATAACCGCTGAAATACATGTAATCAACCGCAGCGCCGCCGACCGCATCTGGGTTTTCAGTGGCTTGCATGCCGATGCGTGCAGTCAAATCACCCCATTCTTTAAGGTGTTTGGCAAGTGGGCGAATAAACTGACCCATCTCATCGTTTTCTTTGTTTTCTTCACAGAATGTCTGAATGATTTTGACAAAGTTTGCAAGCAGTTTGCCTTGTGAGCCCAATACTTTACGACCTAGTAGATCGAGTGCTTGGATTTCAGTGGTACCTTCGTATAAGCAAGCAATACGCGTATCACGCACGTTTTGCTCCATGCCCCATTCGCTGATAAAGCCATGACCACCATAAACCTGTACGCCATGGTTAGCCGCTTCAAGACCAGTTTCAGTCAAGAACGCTTTAGCAATAGGTGTCAATAGTGACAACATTTGATCAGCAAATTTAAGCGCATCGCCTTCGCCTTTTGCAACAGTATCGGCAAAATGTGAGAGGTAATAGACCAAAGCACGACCGCCTTCAGCAAAGGCTTTTTCAGTCAAGAGCATGTTACGAACCGCTGGATGAACGATGATAGGGTCAGCGACTTTTTCAGGGGCTTTAACACCAGATAATGAACGCATTGCTAGACGATCTTTGGCATAAGTCAATGAGCCTTGGAACGCATATTCTGCTGCTGTTAAACCTTGCACTGCGGTACCAATACGCGCCACGTTCATAAAGGTAAACATGCACTGTAGACCACGGTTTTCTGGGCCAATTAGATAACCCGTTGCGCCATCAAAGTTCATCACGCAAGTGGCTGAGGCTTTGATACCCATTTTGTGTTCGATAGAGCCACAAACGACGTTATTGTTTTCACCTAGGCTACCATCTTCGTTGACCGTTACTTTAGGAACGATAAACAGTGAGATGCCTTTTGTGCCAGCAGGCGCGCCAGGTAGACGAGCCAATACAATGTGAATGATATTGTCCGTTAAGTCATGCTCACCCGCTGAAATGAAGATTTTTTGACCAGTGATGCTATAGCTGCCGTCTTCTTTAGGCTCGGCTTTGGTGCGGATAATACCCAAATCAGAACCCGCATGTGCTTCAGTCAAGCACATGGTGCCTGACCATTCGCCGCTGACCATTTTTTCTAGGTAGGTTTGTTTTTGCTCGTCCGTACCGTGATGCTCGATGGTTTGAATCGCACCATGTGATAAACCAGGGTACATAGAGAATGACCAGTTCGCTGTACCAACCATTTCATTAATGACGGTCGATAATGAGAACGGCATGTTTTGACCACCGAAGTCTTCTTCAGCAGATAAGGCTGGGAAACCAAGCTCACAATACGCTTTGTATGCTTCTTTAAAGCCCTTTGGCGTGGTCACTTGACCATTGTTAAACTGGCAGCCTTCAGCGTCACCACTTTGATTCAATGGTGATAGCTCATTTTCAGCAAAGCTTGCCGCCATTTCAAACAGGCTGTCCATTAGCTCGCGATCCGCTTCTTGGAATGCTGGCAGGGTTTTATAATGGCTTTCGCTGTCGAGTAACTCATGCATCACGAATTGAATGTCACGTAAGGGCGCTTTGTATTGCATAACTTCCTGTCCTTTTGAGAATATAACCAATCATCATCAAGGGTAGGCACATGACTGCACTGTTATTTAATGCACAAGTCCAGCCCATATTAATCTAACGAGCCCAAATAAATGCTAGGCAATAATGCAGATTGACGATGTTGTCGGCTATATAAAATAGTATTGAAAAGAATGGCGATGGTCAGAGTAAGCTTGAAACTTAATAAGCTCTAACAAATTCACTATAAAAGATAGGCTTTCAGAGGGGATTATACAAGTTTGGTGACAGCACTGATAAGTCATGAACCTATCTTGCATCGGTTATACAATCGACGTTAGGCGTTAAGAGGAAACGCGAATAACCATATGAAAATACTCATGATACTGGATGAATAAACATTCGTTAAAGGGGGTTTATTTGGCGGCGTACTGCTGAATCAACATCTCAGTCGCAGCCTCTGCTGGCACTGGTTTGCCAAACCAATAGCCTTGTCCCTGTTGACAGCCCATTTTTAGCAACACATCTCGCTGTTGTTCAGTTTCGATACCTTCGGCGACTACCTGCATATCAAGTGCCATTGCCAAGTCTAAAATAGCTTTTACAATGGCATGTTGGGTACGATCGGTGTCGATGTTGGATATAAAACTTTTGTCAATTTTAATAAAATCAAACGGATATTCTTGTAAGTAACTCAAAGAAGCATAACCGGTGCCAAAGTCATCCAACGCCAGACAAATTCCCAGCTCTTTGAGCAGAGTAAGCTGTTTTTTGACATTTGCATGACGCTGAATTAACGATGATTCAGTGACTTCAATATGTAGCTGATGCGCAGAAATACGGTGTTGCACCAGTAAATTGCTCACCATCTCAGAAAACTCAGGGTGGCTAAATTCGGCGGCATCTGCATTGATACAGATATGCTGACAAAATCCTTGCTGTTGCCAAGTCGATAACTGCTTAGCTATTTGAACCGCCATGTGCGAGAACAGCTCAAACGACAGTTTATGAGTGATAATGGCATTGATAAAATGTATCGGCTTTAGCAGTCCGCGAGTCGGGTGTTGCCAACGTACCAGCGCTTCAAAACCAATAATGATGCCAGTAGCCAACTCAAACTTTGGTTGATAATAAGGAACAAACTGATTTTCAGTGGTGGCGGCTCTAAGTTCCGCCTCTAACTGCAAGCTACCCGCAGTGGCTTCGTCAATGGCCGTATCATACCAGCAAATGTCATCACCGCCTTGCTGCTTGACATAATGCAGGGCTTTTTCAGCCTTGGTCAATAATCCTGTCACTTCGTCGTCGTTAGTGGGAAAGTAACTGACCCCGACGGAAATATGACAATAAATCTTGGCATCTGTCGCAGTATTTTCATCTAAGGAGAAGGGGCGTTCACACATTTGCATCAAGCTATCTAGCTGATGACGTACCATGTTAGCGTCATTGGATTCGAATAATAACGCAAAATCATCGCCGCCAAAATGGGAAAAACACTGTAAATTATCGAGCTTGAGGTTCTTCAGGCGTGTGACAAAGTTTTTTACCAAAGTGTTGATGCCATCAGGGCCAAGTAAGCTTGCTAGATTGCGATAACGGTCAATATTAAAGCGCACAATCACGACTTCTTGATAGCTGTCCAACAATAGGTCGCTGGTCTGACTCAAGAAAACCTTACGGTTTGGTAACCCAGTCAATTGATCATAATTGAGCAAATGCGCCACTTGCTTTTGATCCTTGACGACCGAGGACATATCACGCACCATACCGATATAGTAAGTCTTATGATTGACACAGATTTTGCGATAAGTCATGTGACAGTCAAGTATTTGTCCATAACGGTTCGGCATCGAAAAGTCGTTTTCATAAAAACCATTGCAGTCTAGATGGTTAGTAATATCTGCTAAAACGGCTCTTTCTTCATCTGATAAAAACTCTGCCGCATAAACACCAAGTGGTCTGCCAAGCAAAAATGACTCACTGTAGCCAATGATAATCTCATAACTGGCATTGACCGATAGATAGCGTAAATGGACATCCAAGATGAATATTGCATCATCAAGCTGCTCACATAACTCGGCCAGCAGTTGCTGTTTGTCTGCGATGGAAATAGGGGCGAAAGCAGTCATAGTTGGACTCATCACGTCGAAATGGAACAGCAATTAGGATTACGCATATGGTATTTACTCATAATAGCTCAAAGCATGCAGAGTCGCCAACGCCACCACGGGTGCGGTCTCGGTGCGTAAGACTCTTGAGCCAATTTGCCAAGGTTCAAAACCAGCCTTCGCTGCTTGCTGGCATTCATCAACACTCAGACCGCCTTCAGGGCCTATTAGCAGCTCAATATAAGGAGACTGTTGCGTTAAGACTGTTGGTAGCGACCTAGGCATTGCTGGTTGTCCTGCAGCTGGTACGCTCAGTTGCAGACGCAAATCTGCTGGTTGTTGTAATATTTGATAATAAGGGTCTTGGCTAAGGGTTGTGACAATAGTACTGGTAGTAGGAGGGCGAACGTCCATTTGTGAATCGGCAGAGTGAGTCACTGACTTTTGTAACCAGTCATTTATGGACACAGGCGCAATAATAAGCGGTGGACGGTTAAGACCGCATTGTTCACACGCGGCAATGGCAACTTGCTGCCAATGTGCCAGTTTTTTTTCTACTTGGGCAGGCTTTAGATTGACCTCGCCATGATGGCTACTTAGCAATTGAATGGCAGTGACACCAAGCTCGGTGGATTTTTGAATCGCATAGTCCATGCGTTCACCGCGGCTCATCACTAGACCGATTTTAGTGAAGACAGCGGCACTTCGGTCAGTATCTACATGTGCTAATAATGTCACAGTGGCGTGTTTTTTACTGATGACCTGTAGCTGCACCTGATACTCGCCGCCAAAGCCATCGAATAATATGCCTTGATCGCCAATATTGGCACGTAATACACGGCACCAATGATGGACGATACTCTCTGTTAATTCGGCACTATCCCCAATAGCCAAGGTGCTAAGTTGAGGATGGAGTGAGCTTCTTTCATCACTGATGTCATTGCTGGTGTCATAAAAAAAACGTCGCACAGTTGCTTAGTCCTATTGTTTGAATAATATATTTCAAATATCTTAGCAGAATATCGTTTGAGAGGGTAAAGGGATTATCTTTAGTAGAATTTGCATTAGTGCAATTCTTATACCAAAAAGACTGGCGCTCCTAGGAACGCCAGTCTTTAAAAAATACATTCGATAAATATGATGAGTAATTAAGCTAAGCCGAGTGCTTCAACCAAGCGCTTGTTTGGCTCAACCTTATTCATGCTATAAAAATGCATGGCAGGTACGCCCTCAGCAATTAAGCGCTCGCATAAACGATAGACGACATCAAAACCAAATTCACGAATGGCTTTGCGGTCATCACCAAAGTCAGACAACTGCTTACGTACATAACGCGGAATATCAGCGCCACAGCTATCGGCAAAGCGTACCAAATTACTTGAGTTAGTAATTGGCATGATACCAGCGATTAAAGGCTGAGCAACCGTATCGATACCACGCTTCTCTAAGGTATCTCGCAAATATAAGTAACTATCAGCGTTATAGAAAAACTGGGTAATCGATGCATTAGCACCCGCTTGGTATTTATTGACCAAGTTGTCAATATCAAACGCAAAGCTACGCGCTTGTGGATGCATTTCAGGATACGCTGCGACCTCGATATGGAAATGATCGCCTGAATGTTCACGGATAAACTTAACCAAGTCTAACGCAAATGGTAGCTCGCCCATACCAACCTGACCTGATGGTAAATCACCACGCAACGCGACTAAGCGCTTGATGCCCAAACCTTTATACAGATCGAGCAATTCAGCGATTTCCGCCTTATCATCACCGATACAAGATATATGCGGCGCAATGTCAGTCTCACCGCGTGCGCACAGGGCTTGAACGATATCTAAAGTGCGATTTCGGGTTGAACCACCAGCACCGTAGGTCACCGAAAAATACGCAGGTGATAGCTTATTCAGCTCATCATAAGTACTGAGTAGTTTTTCATGACCTAGCTCGGTTTTGGCAGGAAAAAACTCAAAGGAGAAAGCAGGCTTAGTCACAGTCTGGCTCCTTTTAGTATTTGTAAGCGTCAGGCTTAAATGGACCTTCGACAGGCACACCCAAATACTCTGCTTGTTTTTCAGTCAGCTTAGTCAACGTACCGTTAAAGCCAGAAACCATCGCCGCAGCGACTTCTTCGTCGAGCTTCTTAGGCAGTACTTTTACATATAAATTGTCAGTACGTGCGTCGGCTGGCAAGTCAGCAAACTTTTCTTCGAACAGATACATTTGTGCCAATACTTGGTTGGCAAATGAGCCGTCCATCACGCGCGATGGGTGACCAGTGGCATTACCAAGGTTAACCAAACGACCTTCAGCAAGCAAAATCAAATAATCATTTTCGTCGTCCGAGCGGAAAATTTGATGCACTTGTGGCTTAATCTCAACCCAGCGCCAGTTATCACGCATGAATTGGGTGTCGATCTCAGTATCAAAGTGACCGATGTTACAAACAACCGCACCAGGCTTAAGGGCTGCTAGCATATGTCTGTCACAAACATGGTAGTTACCAGTAGTAGTAACAATCATGTCAGTGTCTTCAAGCAGACGGGTGTTGATGTTTTCTGCGCCGCCAGTGTTATCACCATTGATGTAAGGTGACAATACTTCAAAACCGTCCATACATGCCTGCATGGCACAGATAGGATCAACTTCTGAGACACGTACGATCATGCCTTCTTGACGTAAGCTTTGTGTAGAGCCTTTACCCACATCGCCATAACCGATGACCAAAGCGCGACGACCAGCAAGGAACATGTCAGTTGCACGTTTGATAGCATCATTTAAACTATGACGGCAGCCGTATTTGTTGTCGTTTTTAGACTTAGTAACCGCATCGTTAACGTTGATAGCGGGAACTTTAAGTGTGCCTTTATTTAGCATTTCGACTAAGCGATGGACGCCAGTAGTGGTTTCTTCTGAGATACCATGGATGCTGTCAAGAAGCTCGGCATAATCATTATGAATCAATGCAGTTAAATCACCGCCATCATCTAAGATTAAGTTGGCATCCCAAAGCTGACCTGACTCTTCGCCGCCAACGTGGATTTGTTGACGTAAGCACCATTCGTACTCTTCTTCAGTTTCGCCTTTCCAAGCATAAACAGAGATGCCAGCAGCAGCAATAGCCGCAGCAGCATGGTCTTGGGTTGAGAAGATATTACATGAGGTCCAACGTACTTCAGCACCTAGCGCGACTAGTGTCTCGATAAGGACGGCAGTCTGAATCGTCATGTGGATACAGCCAGCGATTTTTGCGCCTTTAAGCGGCTGATCGGCTTCGTAGCGACGACGCAAACCCATTAGGGCAGGCATTTCAGCTTCGGCAAGGGTAATTTCACGGCGACCGTAGTCAGCAAGGCTGATGTCGGCGACTTTATAGTCAGTGAAAGAGGGGTCGATCGTATGGGCAGATGGGGTGTTAGACACTGCGTCCATAATATGCTCCTATCAGTGGTTAAGGTATGATAAAAAGAATAAAAACGCAGGTGCCGTTGTTTGCGCTGTGAGCGACCAAAATAGGGCGATCGACAGTTAACCGAGCCTAACATAATGATTGATTAACATGGCTTTGAAGCCTAGATGCAATAATCAATTATTATGGCGCAACACCTCTCGGAGGGTGTCATTGTAATAGATGACAGATAAAATGTCACCCATAAAAAAAGACCATCAATAGATGGTCTCTTTTAATAACAGAACGAATAACTCTAGTACCAGTTATAAGTTAATGAGGTGAAGAAGTTAGTGCCGTCAGTATTATAACCAGGGGCTGTTACATATTTTTCATTGAACACGTTATTTAAACGTGCAGTCATAGATAGGTTGTCAGTCAGTTTGTAATTACTACTAATATTTACTAAATTATAACTCTCAACTTTCGTATCATTAGTAGCGTCATAATAATAATCATCCACGTACTGGTATTCAGCACGGATATCTAGATCTGATAATTGATAGCCGACATAGACCAAGCCTTTATGTTCAGGACGAATAGCTAGTAAGTTACCATCATTACCAAGTCCACTATCATTTTCGGCTTTCTGGTAATCATAGCTTAAGCCAAATAAGTAATTATCAATATTCCAGTCAGTGCTTAAAGTAGCACCTCTTATTTTTGCTGATTCAATATTTTCATTTTGTGAACCAGACCAAGAGATAAGGTCATCAACTGTATTATGATAGCCTGTCAAGCGCGTAGATTGAAGCAAAGTATCATACTCAATAAAAGCTTCATAGTTGTCACTGGTTTCAGGCTTTAAGTTTGGATTACTTCCCCAACTAGCTGGACCAAATAATTGGGTAAAAGATGGTACGCGATAACCTTTAGCATAATTCGCTCCGACACGTAATTCAGGAGTGAAGTGATAAGCGGCGCCTAAGTTATAGGTGGTTTCACTATCAAAATCAGAATAATCATCATGTCTAACATTAGCCTGAGCGTCTATATTATCTTTAGATAGAATATATCCTAGATAACCACCAGTAACTTTACGGTCATCAGCTTCATAAACACTAGAGTCTAACTCTTGTTTTAGGTGCTCAATACCATAAACAGCAGTACCAATAGGTAACTTATAATCACCTGTTAAGGTGATCTGCTGTTGAGTGGTATCATATTTATCTGGATTGCCCACTTTGGATTCATATTCATAGGTAGAAGAGTCGGCAACACTGTATCCATAAGCTAGCTTAGCTGTTTTTTCAGCATCTTTGTACTGGATATAGGCGCTAGCAACCCCGTTTTTTTGATTGACATAAGCGTCATGTAGAGCTGTTTCTAGCTTTTCATAGGGAGATTCCCAGTTATACTGATCTGCTGAATCAATATCTGTGGTTGAGTCAGTATATAAGCCACTAATACCTACCGTGACCGCTTCATTCACCTTTTGGTTAAGATTCAAACTATAGTTATTGCTCTTAAATCCATCATCGTCTTTATTATAACCATAGCCATCGGGAGCAACGGCGCTAAAACCCTTGATTTCATTACGGCTAGCAGAGAGACTTAGGCTCGTACCTTGATCGTTTCTGAACTGTGCAGTAGCACCATATAGGTAATGGTCGTGAGAGCCTGCTCCTGCAGTTACAGAAAATTGATTTTTTTCAATATTAGAGCCTTTTGTGAATATTTGAATCACGCCACCCATGGCATCAGCACCATACATACTTGAGCCTGAAGCACCGTATAATATTTCGATACGTTCAATTTGCTCAGCAGGCAATAAACTTAATGCTGCACCGCCATCATCAACAGAGCTATAACGTATCCCATCAACTAAAACTAAAATCTGTCTTTTGTCATAACCACGAATGTAGAAGTTGCCAGTAGTTCCCATGCCACCGTTAGAAAAGTTACTAAAACCTGGTTGCCGAGAGATTATATCTTGCACGGTTTGACCTTGATAACGCTGTAATTCTTCGCTATCAATAACCCTTGTTTGGGCAATGGTATTGCTGATTTTGGTAGGGGTGCGGGTAGCTGTTACAACGATTTCATCGAGTTCAACTTGTGGTAGCTCGCTATCGCTAATAGTAGCAACGTCAGGTGTCACTGCCATTGCTGTGTTAACCGCAAGTAAACCTAGTGCGCTTAAGATACTCAAACGAAGGTAGGTACGTGAAGATGAACGTGATAAAGACATAGTCAATTCCAAAATAATCATATTAAAAAATGCAGCGAAAAAGCAACCATATTGACGTTAATATGGCTAAAAATTACAAAAAACAGTGGACAAGCAAAACTGCGTTCATTATCTACAAAACAGACCGCTTTATAAACCACTTTAACCTAATGTTTATTCACGATAAGCTGAGGAGTTTTCATGATAGATTGCGGTTTACTCATTTAACGATTATCACTCTCATTCATAGTAGGCATTGAGAAGGAGTATCGTGAAAGGTGATAAAAAATCAGAAGCCATAAGCAAAGGTGAGAGCAGATAACTCACATAGATGACCATAAAAACGTGTAATCAAAAGCACTGCTGTTATAAATAATTGCTATTATGGGGAAGTGCTCATTTGTTCTTCGTTGTACCATTCATAATGCTAAGAGGTTTGTTTTGTCTATTAAGTATCGCCTGATTCCTATGATTACCAGTCCCGAGTTGTCTTCACCATACTCAATCATCAAAATGCCACTAATGGCAATTTTGTTTTTGCTTGTGATGCTGTTGAGTGCGTTGTTACCAAATAATGCATTTGCTGCTGAAGCTAGCGCACTGGGGATGGGTGGCAGTACCAGTGAGGAGTCGGCGAGTACGCCGATACCAGATTCATTCGGACGCGATACACCGCGCCATACCGTACAGGGCTTCATCAGTGCGTTAGGTGAAAATGACTATCTGCTGGCGAGTAATTATTTAAACTTATCAAAGTCTGACAATCCAACCACAATCGTTCGTCAATTCAAGCAAGCGCTGGATGCAGGCGGGCGTTTTCAGCCTGATTTGCAGATTAATAATACGCCTGAGGGCAATCTAACTGATCAGCTACCGCCAAGCCAAGAAAACGTCGGTGCGATTAATGTGGGTGAAAAAAGTGTGCCACTGATACTTGAAAGAGTGGTGTCTAAGCAAGGAGAGCAGTACTGGCAGTTTTCTACGGATACGCTTAGCTCAGTACCAGAAGTCATAGAAAATACCGAACCAACGTTAGTGTCTCGCTATACTTTTGATTCATTAGAAGGCAAAAAGCTGTTTGGCTATCAAGTGGCGGATTTAGCCGCAGCGTTAATGATGACTGTCGGCAGCTTTGTATTTACTTATATCATGGTATGGCTGCTGTACCATCTATTACGAATCGTCTATCCTCGTGTACGCGGCGTACCATTGCCATTACCTGATAAGGTCGTATTGCCGCTGGCTGTGGTCATTATGGCGCTGATATTGTCAGAAGTGATGGTATATGCGGGCGTGTCAGTGACGCTGCGAGAACCGGTCAATCGCTTTACTGAGATTGCATCTTGGCTTGCATTAACTTGGTTGCTGCTACGAGTCATCGATGCCATATTCACTCGTGCGGTAAATTTAAGTTATAAGAAAAACTATACTGAACGGGTCTCTATCTTGGGGCTGCTACGCAAAGTCGTCAAAGCGTTGCTGCTGATTTTTGCTGTGATTGTTATCTTCGGTAATTTGGGTTTTGATTTGACCACGGGTATTGCCGCCTTGGGTGTGGGTGGTTTGGCATTAGCACTGGGGGCGCAAAAAACCATCGAAAACCTTGTTGGTAGTGTCGTGGTCGTGGCGGATTCGCCCGTACGTATTGGTGATTATTGTAAGTTTGGCACTTATGAAGGCACAGTCATTGATATTGGTATTCGCTCATCGCGTGTGCGCACCTTGACGCGCACTGTTGTGACTGTACCAAACGGTGATTTCTCATCCATGCAGATTGAAAACTTTACGTCCCGCGATATGTTTCGCTTCTTCCATCAGTTATATATTAAACGCACTGCTGATATTGATGTGGTCTTTAAGATGGTTAAGGACTTGGATGAGTTTATAGATGAGCATTATTTGACCAACCAAGAATGGAATCAGGTCAATATTTTAGAGCTACGTCAAGACTGCTACATCATTCAATTACAGGCGTATGTTAATGCTAATGGCGTGACTGAGTTCTATGACAAACAGAACGTTTTGTTTGTTGATTTATTGAACCAAGTGGCGAAATATGATGTCGAGCATGCCTTGCCAACGCAGCAGCTTATTGTCAATCAAACTGAGCTTGAGCATCACATAGAAAACGAAATTGAAGATAAGAATAAGGAAGGTAACGTCGCTGAAACGACAAAAGACATGTCAAACGATGACCATGCTGATGATGATGATGCTAGCGACAATAAGGATAACAGCAACGATGATAAGCATGCCGTGGACTTGAGTAAAGGTAAAGATAACGTCAAGACAGATGAAAAAGGCAGCCAGCGAACCTCTAAATCAGTCAAGAGCAAAAAAGACAATGCGTTAAAGGCATTGAGAAATAAAAGTCGGATGATAAAGAAAATCAAGTTCAAGTACGCAAAAAGAAAATCTGGCTTTTCTATATGGAATCAGCCATAAAATTATGGATTAAAAACGGTATAAGATAAGCACTTGAGGTAAGTACCAAGCGTTTATCTTATACCATTCACAAAAATTAGAGCAGCAAAGAAAACGAGTGCTAGACTAAGCTTAAGCTAAGCGAGTTTGACATAGTGAATCGTCACTTGGATGTTTGGCATTATAAAGGGACAGCGGTTTGATTACGTAATAAGCCGTAGTATGACCATAGCAACAGGCTGGCAGCGCTGCGATGTGGTGACCAATCTTGTGTTAGATTCTTTAACTGTTTCGGCGTTGGGCGTTCCGTTAAGCCTAATAACACCATCGCCGCTACTTTAATCGCTAGATCATCGACCGCAAGTACGTCTGCACGTTTGAGAGAGAATAATAAATACATCTCAGCCGTCCAGATGCCAATACCAGTAACGGCCGTCAGCACTTCTATTGCTTCTTCATCAGGCATAATTTCTAACGCAGCAAAGTCTATATCATGATCGACTAATGAGCGAATATAACGGGTTTTTTGTTTAGATAACCCTTGCGCTCTTAAGTCCTCATCTGTTGCTTTGATAATTGCCTGTGGATTCGTTAAGGCGGCATCAAGTAGTCTTTGCCAAATACTGGCTGCTGCTGCCACAGACAGCTGTTGACCAACCATTGCTCGCATCAACTGCTCAAACCCACCGACATTATGCCGTAGACTGGGCATACCAACTTGTTCATAGATAGACAAAAATCTTGGCTCGATAACAATCAAAGCCATGATATGTTCATGTAGCTGTTGTGTGTTCTGAATGGTCTGTATGCTCATAAATGCTTATCCTGATTTATGCAAATATCGCTATAGCTAGATGTTAAATATAGTGGCTATAGTCAATAAAGATTAAATAATGATTTTATGAGCATAACAAAAAGGACTGCCAATAAGCAGTCCTTTTGATTCTTCATACTAACCCTAAAAACTACTCACCATCAGCTTTAGATTTTTTGAGCAGTACCAATACAGCACCGTTACCACCATCTTTTGGCGGTGCAGAGCAAAATGCCAATACTTCTGGTAGTTGACGCAGCCAACCATTGACGCAGGTTTTTAAAATGGCTTCACTGCCTTTACCATGGACGATTTTTACCATGGTCTCGTTTTTCTGTTTCGCTTGGCTTAGGAGTTGAGTCATGGCCACGCGTGCTTCTTCGATGGTACAACCATGAATATCTACGGCGTCATACCAACGTAGCTTACCTTTTTTAAGCTGATCAAAGATTTTATTCTGCAAAGTCGGCTGTTTGTAAGATAAATAGGCCTCAGCAGCGACAGGGTTGAGTAGTGCTTGCATATCTGACAAGCCAGCTCCCAAATCACTCGCTTCACTACCTTGCGCGGCAGCACGTTTAGACAAGGTGGTCGCATCAGGCTTGCCCGCTTTGCTAGCATTGGCAGGTGAGCGTACGTTTTTGTCTTCAAGCTGATTGACGCCATGCATTGCTTGCATAAACAGTACTTTGTCATCGTCAATATGCTCGCTAGCCATTTGCTTGACGGTCTTGTTTACTTGCTTTTGCGTGGGCAATGATACAGGCTCAGTAGGCTTTTGGTTTTCATCTTCAGGCGAATTGGTATCGCGACCTTTGCTAAGTTGGCCTTTTAGCTCTTTGAGCTGGTCTTGCATTTCTTTTGAAAATAGAGAGTTTGACATAGAAGTTAACGTATCGTTGGTTGATGAATGATGGATTGATTTAAACTGTTCAGTAGACTTAAGCCACTTTACCCGTCTGCTGCGACGCCCGCAAGTAAGGATTGTAACGCTTGTCCAGGATGGTCAGTCTTCATGAACTGTTCACCGATTAAAAAGTGCTGAATGTCATTATCTAACATCGAACGAATATCAGCGCTATTATGAATGCCACTTTCGGTGACGATAAGCGGTTTAAGCGTGCTATCCACATTAGCTGCCAGTGCGTCGATTAAAATATTTTTTAGATCCAGCGTGGTTTGCAAGTCGACATCGAAAGTATTCAAATCACGATTATTAATGCCGTAAATATTATGCGCTGAGCGCGGTAGCTGTAGCGCACGTTCAAGTTCGAATTGGGTATGGACTTCTATCAATACATCCATACCCAATTCGATACTTAGCGCATGCAGCTCTTGTACTTGGATGTCGTCAAGGCAGGCCATAATAAGTAGAATGCAGTCAGCTCCCATCAGATAAGATTGATAGATCTGGTACACATCTATCATAAAATCTTTACGCAGTATCGGTAATCTTACCGCATTAGCTGCTTGAATAAGATAGCTATCATCACCTTGGAAATAATCGCGATCAGTCAATACAGACAGACAGCTGGCGCCCGCTTGCTCGTATTGCTTGGCAAATAGGGCTGGCGCGAAGTTGTGATTGATAATGCCCTTAGAAGGAGAGGCTTTTTTAATCTCAGCGATGATACCAATACCATGCTCTTTAGTGCTAGCCGCTCGCAGCGCCGTCGCGAAGCCACGACGTGGTTTGTTATCCGCCGCGACTTGTGCTTGTAAGTCTTCAAGAGATAATACCTTGCAAGCGGCGTTTACTTCTTCCACTTTAGTGGCGACAATGCGTTGCAATACGGAAGGAACATCTGTCTTGGTTTCTGTATGAGTCATGCTGGTATCCGAATATCGTTAAATGTAAATAGACAAAATAGCTATAGTGCACAGTAATGGTGCTTAGCCGTTAAGCAGGAGTCACTAGTTGCTGCGTGTATGTGGCGAGAGACTCAAGCTTGAGTAGAGCATCACCATTCTGAATGACTTTTTGTGCCCGGCTCACACCATTAGCATAGTTGCTGGCAAGTCCTGCGGTATATATCGCCGCACCTGCATTTAGGGCAATCATATCACGAGCTTTTAGGACCGCGCGATCATGAGTCTCTTCACCTGATAAAGCGGCGCGTATTAGCTCAAGGCTTTGTTCTGGAGAATCTACATCAAGCCCAATCAGCGTTTGTGATTCGATACCCGCATCCTCTGGCATCATCTCATAGACAGAGATTTCACCCTCTTTTAATTCAGCTACTGTGGTCGAAGTGGCGAGGCTGATTTCATCTAAGCCATCCTTTGCACCGACGACCATGACATGACGTGCGCCTAGATTTTTCATAACTTTGGCGATTGGCTCACACAGCTGAGCAGTAAAGACGCCAATGACCAAATTGGGTGTGCCAGCAGGGTTGGTTAATGGCCCTAAGATATTAAAGATAGTCCGCGATTTGAGCTCACGACGGACTGGATTGGCATAACGCATCGCGCTGTGATGATTGGGCGCAAACAAAAAGCCAACGCCTTGATTTTCGATGCAGTCTTTTGCTTGCTCAGGTGTGAGCGACAGACTAATACCCGCTTGCTCCAACAAATCTGAGCTACCGGATCTGGTAGAGACGCCGCGATTACCATGCTTAGCAACTTGAGCGCCTGCCGCTGCCACCACAAACGCCGACGCTGTAGAGACGTTGAATAAATTCGCACCATCACCGCCCGTACCGACGATATCGACTAAATGAGCACAGTTCTTAGGTTCGATATTCGCAGCCAAAGCGCGCATGGCACTGGCTGATGCCGTAATCTCGTCGATGGATTCACCTTTCATACGTAAACCAGTCAAAATAGCGCCCATCATCGCATCGCTACATCTGCCTTGCATGATAATCAGCATGACTTGATACATCTCATCAAAGGTCAAATCAATATGCTGAAAAATTCGACCCAAAGCTGTCGTCAGTAGCGTATGTGTCTCTTCATCAGACAGTTGAGCAATGTTAGCTGGGTTAGGGCTTTCATTTGTTTTTGTTGTACTCATTATGATCTCTCTTAATACTTTTATACGTTAATTTTAAATTATCAATAGAATAGGTTTTATTTTAATTTTGTTATTAACGGCTTTTTTAGAACATGCTTTAATAAACTGTTAGCCGACTTGTGGTAGTTGATCTGAGGTTAGTGCTGACAAATGATGCGTTTGCAAAAAATTGTTGAGCAGCATATAACCTGCTTCGCTTAAGATAGACTCAGGATGGAATTGTACCCCTTCTATCGCAAACGTTTTATGACGGATACCCATGATTTCTTCAATACTGCCATCACTGTTTTGTGTCCATGCGGTCAGCTCAAGACAGTCGGGCAGGCTGGTTTTATCAATGACAAGCGAATGATAGCGCGTGACTTGTACGGGATTAGGTAAGCCTTCAAAGACACCTTGGTCAGTATGATAAACGGCGGATAAGCGGCCATGCATGACTTCACCAGCCTTGACCACTTGTCCACCAAATGCCTGTCCAATTGCCTGATGTCCTAGGCAAATACCTAGTATCGGTATCACGCCCTGAAAAGTCTTGATAGCTTCTAGAGAGATACCAGCTTGATCAGGATCGCAGGGACCGGGGCCAATGACGATCGCATCTGGCGCAAGGGTTCTAATATTTTCAATAGTGGTTTGATCGTTACGCCAGACGGTGATGTCCTGCTGTAATTCACCGAAGTACTGTACAATATTGTACGTAAAGCTGTCGTAATTATCGATCATCAGAATCATTAGCGTTCTACTTATTGAGATGGTTATATAACGCCGTTATCTTACCACTATTTTGTAGACTATCAAATGTAGGGTGCAGGCGACCCAAACAAGTGGTGAATAACAATACATTTTGCTTGTTAGATGACATTTGTTAAAATCTCGAACGCACTAAAAAAGTACATAATTTTTATTTATACACTAAATACGCACTAATTTAGTGCGTAAATGCGTTAATAATGATTCTGAATAAATAATTCGCATGACGCCACTGACGATAAATCTACGGCTAGAATATTTTCAAAAGTATTATAAGTTACTGTAATTATTATAAAAAATATATTTTCATCTTCTGTGTTTCTATTGTTATAAAAAACTGGCATAGCCTTTGCATTGTTACTGTTATGATTATCTTTGGTGATAAAGTGGTTCAATAATTATTATTAACAAGTGCCTGAAGAATTCAGCATAATGAGTGATATGTTGTTAGAATAATATCGAACCAAAACACTGGCGGTTCTTATTAAGCGCATAACTCAGATGACTATCTTTACTAATAATATTGACAGTGCTGAGAATAAGCATAATATTAAACAGGATATTTAGCTCTAAACGCAGCGCTGACTGTTATCAAACCAGAGATTTTTAATCAACAGATTGTACCTATAATTTTAAATCGCAATAACCTAATCAACACAACGGAGACTATTTATGTCGAACAAACTACTAGATCTTATCCAATCCTCTAATGCTAAATGGGTTGATTTTCGCTTCACTGATACACGCGGTAAAGAGCAACATATCAGCTTTCCAGCGCATAGCGTTGACGAAGAAGTGATGGAAGATGGCAAGATGTTTGATGGCTCATCTATTGCTGGTTGGAAAGGTATCGAAGCGTCAGATATGATCTTGCGTCCTGATCCAGAGACGGCTTTTCTTGACCCGTTCTTTGATTCACTTACCGTAGTTGTTACTTGTGATATCATCGAGCCATCAACGCTACAAGGTTATGATCGTGACCCACGTTCTATTGCGCGCCGCGCCGAAGAGTACTTAAAGTCAACGGGTATTGGCGATACTGCTTATTTTGGTCCTGAGCCTGAGTTCTTTATATTTGATGATGTGAAATGGTCAATTGATATGTCTGGCGTTAGCCATAAGATCACGGCCGAAGAAGCGGCATGGTCGACTAACAATGACTATGAGTGGGGCAACATGGGACATCGTCCACGTGTTAAAGGCGCTTACTTCCCAGTACCACCAATCGATAGCTCGCAAGACATGCGCTCTGTTATGTGTGAGCGTTTAGAAGAAATCATCGGTGAAGGCTGTGTCGAAGTTCATCACCATGAAGTTGCGCCTTGCCAGTCAGAAATTGGTGTCGCTTTCAATACGTTAGTCAAAAAAGCCGATGAAGTACAGCAGCTAAAGTATGTTGTGCATAATGTTGCGCATCAGTTTGGTAAAACGGCTACCTTTATGCCAAAACCAATCGTTGGTGACAACGGTTCAGGCATGCACGTGCATATGTCAATCTCCAAAGATGGTGTCAATACTTTCTCAGGTGATGAATATGCGGGTCTTTCTGAATCTGCACTGTATTTCATCGGTGGTATTATCAAGCATGCGCGTGCGTTGAATGCGATTACCAACCCATCGACTAATAGCTATAAGCGCCTAATACCGCATTATGAAGCGCCTATCAAACTTGCGTACTCAGCGTCTAACCGCTCAGCATCTATCCGTATTCCCCATGTTAGCAGCCCAAAAGCGGTACGTGTTGAAGCACGTTTCCCTGATCCAGCGGCCAACCCATACTTAACGTTTGCAGCGCTACTAATGGCAGGTCTTGATGGTATTCAAAATAAAATACATCCAGGTGAAGCGGCTGACAAAAACTTGTATGACTTACCACCAGAAGAAGAAGCACTCATCCCAACCGTTGCGGAGAGCTTAGAAGTTGCATTACAAGCCTTGCGTGATGATCATGAGTTCTTATTAAAAGGTGATGTATTCACTGAAGACATGCTAGAAGCGTTCATCGCTTTGAAAGAAGAAGAAGTGCAACGTGTCAATGTAACCGTGCATCCCGTTGAGTTTGACTTATACTACAGCTGCTAATTTATAGCTAAAACACTCAGTTATTTTGATACGTAAAAAAACCAGCTAAGAATAACTTAGCTGGTTTTTTTACATCTCAATAATAATTTGCTAAATCAACGGATATGTCCTCTTTGAAATTATTACTGATTTAACGCCCAAAGTATCGCATAATAGATATTCATAATATTAGGTACTCATTAGGTTGACTGACTATGACTTCATTATCAAAACCGGTTTTTTCAAACAGTAAGTTAGGGTTGGCACTGATTGCTGCTACGATGATTAGTATGGCAACTCTCTATGCTCCTTCAGTGAATGCTGCGCCTATTTATAAAGTTATTGACGAAAAAACAGGTCAAGTCACCTTTACCGATCGCCCGCAAAATTATGAACAGCAGGCAGGTAAAAAAATCAGCCAAACGGGTGTCACGACGAAAGAAAGTCGCGTCAGCTCAAGTAACAGTGATAACACGAGTAGTCAACCTCCTTCTAGTAATGTTAATACGACTACGCAAAATACGGCTGCTAAAAATAGCCCTGTCGCCAAACCAGTCGTCAATTATCAGCTTAATATTACTGAACCAAGCGCAGAACGTGCATATCGTCGCCCAGCCCAAAGCATTGATATCAAGGTACAAGTGAAGCCGGAGTTACAAGCAGGTGATAGTGTCAGTATTTATTTGGATGGCAATGAAGTCGCTCAAGGTCTCAGCGCATCGATTGCAACGGTAGATGTTTTACCAGGATCGCACAAGATAAAAGCCGTGTTGAAAAATGAGAAAAGTCAAACACTCAAACAAGTAGAGCGTACGGTTTATGTGATTCAAAACAATACAACATTGCAAAATAATAAGAAAATCGCGCAACAGCTTTTAGCTTATCAGAATCTACCTTGGTATCAAAAAGTGCTGTTAAAAATGCGTCAAGAGGGCAAACAACCGAATATGCAATCATTTACTAAGCCTATAGTGGATAAACCCATGACGCTTGAGCAACCAGTGACAAATTGACTTGTAGTTAATGTGTCAATCATGGATAAGTATAAGAACCCATACAAAGTAGAGTAACTTTATAAGTTAATTTCTTCTGTATAAACATAAAGGCAAGCGCTGATTGCAGCACTTGCCTTTATGTTTATAAGGATATTTATCAATTCTATGTATTTACAGCTTATTTAGTCAATTCAATCGTACCATTAGCAGTCACTGAGATAGTGCTATTGCCAGATTCAAAACTTTGGCTAGGTACTGATTCGTCTGCTGCGCCTGCTTTCATGCTCATAGCACTATACATCGGACGTGGGTAGTTGCTACCTGTATTTAGATTCACATTGACGACACGATAGCTACGAGCATCCCAAGCGCGTGTTAGGTTTTTAGCTTGTTGCTGAAAGGCACGAGACGCATTGGTCATCAGCTTTTGCTCAAGCGCATCCTTCTTGGTATCTGAGACACCAAAGTTCAGATTGTCCATCACCAACGTTTCTTGTAGGTCAGCGATGAGTTGGCTGGTTGCTGCAAAGTCGGTGCTCTTTAAATCGATGTTTGCTTGTCCTGTCCAGCCAATGATTTTGTCATTTTTATCATAGCGAGGGTAGGTGCGCTGTTGTCCGGTACTCACGGTGACCGTTGGATAGCGCTTAGCAATTTTCATGGCATTATTAATTGAGGTGTTGAGCGTTGTCGCTAGAGTTTTAGAATCCGTTGCCTGCGCTTTTTTATATAAGCTGGCTCGTACTTCATCATTCTGGATTTCTTCTTTTACTTCTGTCTGAAAAGTAAGCTGATCGTAGCCTGTTGGTTCTGCATGCGCGCTACCCATCATGGCTGTGAGTAAAAATGCAGTACCAGTCGTTAGAGCGGCTTTATTAAGTAAAGTGGTTTTCACAATGATCTCCTGAGTGAGTTATATCAATAGTATTTAGGTGAGCCATACCATAGGTAAGACTCGCCTTATTATGAGAAGCTGTCCATTTTAGTTATTAGTTGATACCGAGTATGCTCAGCTTCCTCAACTAAAATAGCAAAATTTAACAGGCTCGCTGTGAGAATTTTGTCACCTAAGTTACAGGGCGTTTTGAGATAATAGAAAGAGTTTTACGATAGGGGTTGTAATATTTAAAAATTCTTGTATAATTTGCAACTGGTGGCTCCATTGGTAGCCTCGCAACATTGTTCTATGAACCCCGCCAGGACCGGAAGGTAGCAACGGTAATAGTCACAGTGTGTGCCGAGGATTTGCTTTTGGAGTCGCTTTTTTTTGCCTAAAATTTGATACCTGTTTTGATATTTAATCAGAAATGCTCGTTTGATCTATTAAGCCCTTCATTGTAAAGGGCTTTTTTTCGACCTTTTTTTGTCCGATTTTGACCTTTGATTGATTAAGATGGGTTAAAATACAATGTATTAACTTTTATTAACATTCTGGACACTTTAGGGTTTTCTTATGAAGATGTTTGTTTGGTTGTTCATTGCCTTCGTGCTACTAGTGATTGTGTTTGGCGTATCTATATTTAATAAATTGGTACGCGCTCGCAACCAAGCGAAAAATGGTTTTGCCCAAATAGATGTACAACTGAAGCGCCGTCATGATTTGATTCCAAATTTGGTTGAAACTGCTAAACGTTATCTAACGCATGAAGAAGAGACGCTGACCCGTGTGATTAGTGCACGTAATCATGCCCAGAGCTTGCAAGACTCCAATACACATCAGCCAGACTCGCTTGAGCATATGGCGCTATTTGCCAAAGCTGAGAGTATGCTGTCTAAAGCGTTAGGGCAGTTCTCAGCGGTTGTGGAAGCTTACCCTGAGCTAAAGGCGGACAGCATGATTAAAGAGTTGATGGATGAGCTGACCAATACTGAGAACCGCATTGGCTTCGCCCGTCAGCACTATAATGACAGCGTGATGTTCTACAACAATGACCGCGAGGTATTTCCCAACAATCTTATTAGTACGACTTTTGGCTTTCGCCCGTTAAGCCCGCTAGTTTTTGAAGACAGAAAGGTGATCGCTCAAGCACCTGTCGTCAATATGGGCTGATATTGAATTATATTCATATGTTCAGATGCGTTTAGCTATTTTTAAGTCAGGCATATAGATGGATTTTTTTGGTGAACAACGCACCCGTACCCAGCGAAGTCTATTGCTCTATGGGCTATTTTTTCTCATTGTCTTTGCCCATCTGGCAGTAGCGCTGGGTATCATGGCGCTGCTGCTAACGATATTTACTGGTGGCATTTATCATTGGGTGTTGATACTGGTTGCTATCTGGACAATCGGTAGCTTTGTGATCGGTAGTTTTTTAGAGTACAGACGCTTAGAAGCGGGCGGTCGCGCTATTGCTCAGCGTGTGGGCGGGGTTCGGCTGTTTATCGACCACAGCCAAGATGCGTGGGAGCATAGTCAAGGGGTTGCTCACCAGCATGAGCCTATACCAAAGGTTCGTTTCAGCGCCCGTCATATCGCCGTGCGTGATGAGCGAGACTTCCCGCCTGTCTACCGTCGTTACTATGAGATTGCCCAGCAGCTAGCCATTGCTTCGGGTGTACGTATGCCGATTCTCTATGTATTGCCTGATGAGCAAGGTATTAATGGCTTCGTTGCTGGTCGTCATAGTCAAGATATGGTATTGGTCGTCACTCAAGGCGCGCTTGATAAGCTGTCCGATGAGGGGCTGTATGGGCTGATAGGGCATGAATATGGTCATATCTTGCATGGTGATGCGACGTTTAATTTGCAACTGATGGTGGTACTGGCAGGCTTGCAATTACTCTATGACTGGAGTGATTCTATTAATAATTTTGGCGCTGGTAATCAGAATAGCCATCACAATTATTTTGATGATGCGGTCAATCGACGCAATCTCTTGTCACAAAGAGTCGTCGATAGCCATGCGCGTAGCACTGAAGCTCAAACCGCCAACTTTACCACCCATAGTGAATGGGTAAGCTATTGGCAAAGTCAATCACAAAGCCAGCAGTCGTCAGCTAAGAGCCAGTCACGATGGCTACAAAATAATAATAAGTTTGATAGTCAAGCACCGCGCAATATTTGGACGTTGTTAATACATGGATTGAGTTTTTCGAGTATGGCCAGTGCGCAACTGATTAAACACAGCTTTAATCGCCAGCGTGAATTGCTTGCCGATGCGACCAGCGTGCAGCTGACACGCTCGCCGGCTATTATGGAAACCTTACAAGCCATTCATCAAGATTCGCTTGGTTCGCGCTTAACCAGTATCGCTGATATCAATGGTCTTAGTCATTTCTTCTTTGCCAGTAGTGGTGCTGATTTGGGTGACGTCTCTTGGTTTGCTACCCATCCGAGCTTGGCTGAGCGAATGAGTGCCATTAATGCCCACGCTTATCATGATTTTGCGGTAAAAGTAGCTAAAGAAAAGCGCATAAATCAACAGAAAATAAAAGAGATATATGAGCAGCGGCGATTAGGGAATTGGGGTTTCATAAAAGCAAATAGCCTAAGCGAAAACAAAAAAGAAAAAAATACCCAATCATCAATATTTGAAACTCAATCAGCGTTAAATAACAATAAAATCAATAACGATAAAAGCCTTACTAATAACAGCAATGATGTTATAGACAAAGAAATTACCCCTTTTCCTGCAAATGAAATAAAGAATGAGTTGGACGAAGATAAGGGACTGGAGTTTGTTATCGAGAAAGATGTCGTTGTTGCAGGACGTTTACAGGTTCAAGCGCAAGATACTGGTATTCATCAGTTGCTCAAGCCATGGCAAGCAAAACCTGATAGCGATTTGCCATCGGATACATTGATTGGTATCGACGATAGACAAAAAGTTTCACTGCCGCAGTATATACTCAATCACAGTTATCACCCGCTTGGGGCGCAAGCTTTGATTGAAGCAGTTATGTTGTGCCATCAAGGTCGTATATTATCAACGACTGAGAGTTATGACTTGAGTGATATCTGGCTTGGACTTGCTAACGATAAAGCGTCTGCTGTTGAAATCGATAATAACGCTAGCGCTAATATTAGCAGCCACCCCCAATTTTTAGCGCATACGATAGATCATAAATTATTAGCGGCAGTGGCACATCTTGATAGGCGTTTAGACAACGCATTGATTGCATTGGCAATAAAGCAATTGAGTCAGCATGACCTGTCAGAAACTGCTATCAATGAATCACGCTTAAGATATGAAGCGAGTCAGAGCAATCAAGATCATCAACATTATGTGCAGCAAAAAAAGTGTCGTACAATGCTGATGCGCTATCAACAGGGTATCATTGAGCTATTTGAACACTATCTAACGGCGGATTTAAGTCAACATTTGGCTGATAACATAGCCAGTGAAGATGGTGCTATGGATAAAACTAAGCCAGTATCAACGCACTCAGGAAAAATAGACTCTCGGTTGCCACCGATTTTATCATTATGGCAAGCGCTACAGTTGCAGCAATTATTACCGATATTGTCTGCCGTATTAAACGCTACAAAGGTCCAGTCGCATCTTCATCCTCAATCTTCTTCATCCTATCAATGGCAGCAAGTATTGAACGCTGGCACGGATGATATTTATGACCAGATTGACCCTTCAGGACAGGTGTTTGATGGTCTCGATGTTGCGGCGAAAACAATGCTTATTTTATTGGCTTATCGCCTATCAAAAGATGTTAAGGGTCAGGTCGTATCAGCACTAGATAGCTCAGTACACATTTCAGCACCTACTTCAGTACTCGGCTATAATAATGACAGTGTTGCTCACTATCTTGTGGATTTGCGGCGTCACGCACGTTTGATTGATATTGACTTAGCCGCCGTTAGTGACGCAAATTTGCAATGGCTACTATTGACTGCGCAAAATATAAATAGTATCCAGTTATTGGCAGTGATAGAAGCGGTGCCTATTTTATTAGCATCTGCCAGTCAATCATCTAGTTCTAAAGCCAAACGTAATGATAATTATAGACAGAGGCAACAGGGCGGCGCTCAAATAGATTATAATGTGATTAATAATAAGCCTTATGATTACAATGATTACAATGATTACCGGCAATGGCTGAGCACATTGCATACGGTGATGTTACACGATACGATAGTCAGTCAAGATGAGTATGATTGCTTGTCCATGTTAGCCAATCATTGGTTAGGCGTTCGGCAGCTTTTTTGAGCAATTTAGTTGATGGTACTTAAGTAATTGTTTTGCTGGCAAGAAACGATATGTTCTTGACCTTTTCTTAATAGCATTTCTTTTGATAGTAAAAGCCTGTAAATTCATTTTAGATAAGTAGGATAGTAAATAAGCATGAGTGATATCCGAGACCCGCTAATTGTATTGCAGCAGCGCATGCAGCAGCGCCAGATTTTAGCGATGATGGGTATCAATCAGTGGGTGCAGCCGAGCTCTGAAACCATGAATATCGCCGATATTTCTGCGCCTGCCTTGCCTGATGCGGTTACAGCTAACGCTAGCATTGCATCTCATTCTAATGCTACTACTTCTACAACGAGCACCGAACAGCCAAGCATTGAATCTTCTAATATTGAACCCCCAAATATCGATACTATAAACGTCGCCATAGCAGATATGGTAGATGATGAGTCTAATCATTCTTATGATGACGCTAATGAAACAGGCTTAAGTCCTTCTGACCAACAAAGCCCCGTCATCTATAGTTTTGACTCGACTGCCCCTGATATCTCCAAGCCGGCCGTTACCTCACTTGTAAATACGGTCGTTCAGCACACTACGATTGATAATATAAACGACGCTCCGAGCTTTGAAGACGTTGGTTTTAAGGAAGAGGGCTTTAAAGAGGAAAGCTTTAAAAAGGTAGCACCATTTGATTTACAAGGTGGTCGCTATGGCGATTGGGTAATTTTGGTTGATATCCAAGCCCTTAATAATGACAGCCAAAAGCTGTGGCAAAATATCACCCAGGCGCTATCCATCAGTTGTGAGACAACCTCATTTCCTATTTGTGAAGGTATGGATACCGCTGAGCTTGCCAATGCCAGCCTTGCAGGATATGTCTTTAAAATTGGTCGTCGCGAAGAGATAAAAGTTGCCGCATTGACAGTGTTACCTGACGGTCTTGAGCATCCGAACTTTACCACTGTGCCGACACTCGATGAGATGCTGGCTGATAGTAGCCTTAAACGTCAGCTGTGGGAGCAGTTATCAAAGTAGTATTAAAGGCTTACCACTTACTATTATTACGACTACTACGGCAGAGATTAAAAAATAACGATAACATTCACCTTTAACATTTAATCTTTAATAACCACGATGATTTCATCATATTTAGGATAATGATTATGACCACTAAAGCCGCTCCTAACCGTGTACCCAACTTTTCAGCGGGACCTGCCACCATACCTACCGCCGTCTTATCACGCGCTCAAGAAGAGTTGCTTGATTGGCAGGGACGCGGTATGTCGGTCATGGAAGTGAGTCACCGTAGTAAAGAGTACATCGCGATTACTGAAAAAGCGGAAGCCAAATTGCGCTCGCTCATGGACATTCCAGATAACTATAAAGTGCTGTTTTTACAAGGCGGTGCCAGCTTACAGTTTTCAGCGATTCCATTAAACTTATTAAATGGTAGCCGCGCAGATTATTTAACGACAGGTACTTGGTCTGGTAAAGCGGTTAAAGAAGCACAGCGCTATGCCAAACTGGGTTTGGGCGAGGTTAATGTGGTGGCAACGGGTAAAGACAGTAATTTTACTGACGTGCCAGCCCAAAGCGATTGGAACCTAAGCGAAGATGCGGCGTATTTCCATTACTGCGCTAATGAGACCATTCATGGTTTGCAGATTTTTGAGCCGCCACAAGTCGATGCACCAATTATCGCCGATATGTCTTCTTGCATTTTGTCACAGCCAATCGATGTCTCTAAATTTGGCATGATTTATGCGGGTGCGCAAAAAAATATCGGGCCAGCAGGACTAATTATCGTCATTATTCGTGAAGATTTATTGGGCAAAGCGAGTGAGTGGTGCCCACTACTGATGAACTATGAACACCAAGCTGAAAAAGAGTCGATGTCAAACACGCCAGCGACCTATTCTTGGTATTTAGCAGGACTAGTATTTGATTGGTTAGAAGAGCAGGGCGGCGTTGCTGCTATTGGTAAAATCAACCAGCAAAAAGCCGATTTACTCTATAAAACGATTGATGACAGCAGCTTTTATAGTAATCCCGTTGACCCCAAATATCGCTCTATCATGAACGTGCCGTTTACGTTAGCCGACAGCAGCCTTGATAAAGTGTTTTTAGAAGAGTCAGAGGCGGCGGGCCTCATGAATCTAAAAGGTCACCGCGATGTCGGCGGTATGCGCGCCAGTATTTACAATGCAGTGTCATTAGAGTGGGTACAGCAGTTGGTTGACTTTATGATAGATTTTGAAAAAAAACACGCTTAAGTTAGTACAGGCTTTGAAACAAAAGGCGCAACTTTAAGAGCTGCGTCTTTTTTTATGTCTATTAGCGTTTTTTTAAGTAGCATAATGCGTTATGTAGCATCCTTAACACCGCAAAGCATTAGGTTAAAAAACCTAAGTTTGTTATGATAAAATTTCTTCAATTGCCTATTTTGCCGTCAGTCGCGCATTTTTTATCCAAGTCGGTTTAGAGTAGAAGGTCGTTATGAGGGGTATTACATAGTCATGATGCTAAAAAATACCATACTAAAAGCCGTCTTGCTTGTCATGACTAGCAGCTGGATACCTGTTAGTATCGCAGCGCCAATCACCACGACTGCGCTTGGGCACAATAGTACCACTGAGTATATTGACGTACCATACATGCCCTATGCCAATCCAAAGGCGCCCAAAGGTGGTACGCTTTCATTGGATGCACGCGGCACCTTTAATGCGGCCAATAAATGGATGACCACAGGTGTGGCGATGGTTGGTACGGACTATCTGTATGATACCTTGATGACAGGCTCACTCAATGAAGCCTTTACCATGTATCCGCAGCTGGCAACCAAAGTAACTTATGACCCTGATGATACCAGTTGGATTATTTACCATATTAATCCTGCTGCGCGCTTTTGGGATGGCACGCCGGTCACCAGCAGTGACGTCAAAGCGACTTATGATGCACTGTTAAATAAAGGTCCGATGTATATTCGCAGCTATTTGGGTGATATTAAAAATATTGAAATTATTAATAAGCAGCAAGTCAAATTTGTCTTTGCTTCTGAAGATAATCAAGAAATTCTATTAACGGTCGGACAGTTTCCTATTTTTGCCAAGTCCTCTATCGATACTGATTTTGAGAAAATCACTTTGACGCCATTGATGGGCAGTGGTCCTTATAAGTTAGGGCGTGTCGATGCAGGGCGCTCGGTCAGCTATGTACGTGACCCCAATTATTGGGGTCGTGATTTGATGGTCAATCGCGGTCGTTATAACTTCGATATGATTAAGTTTGTTTATTATCAAAGCGATGAGATTGCCTTTGAAGGTTTTAAGTCTGGTCAATATCGTTTTCGCCCTGAGAATAAAGCGTCGAACTGGGCAACGGGCTATAAATTCCCTGCAGTCAAGGCAGGGATGATTAATAAAGAAACGATTAGCAGCGAAAACCCAGTACCAATGCAAGGGCTAGTGATGAATATGCGACGTCCCATCTTTCAAGATATTCGTGTTCGCCAAGCACTGAGCAAGGCTTATGACTTTGAGTGGATGAATAAGACCTTGTTTCATGGGCAGTATGAGCGCTTACAAAGCTTCTTTCATGGCTCCGAGCTTGCCGCAACAGGGATGCCATCTGCTGAAGAGATGCAGGTGCTTACGCCTTTATTACCCAAGCTTGAACCGCTGCAACGTCAAGCCGTATTAATGGAGTGGCAATTGCCTACCAGTGACGGTAGCGGCTTTAACCGTAAAGGACTGTTAGAAGCGCGGCAGCTGTTGCTAGATGCTGGGTTTTATTATAACGATATGAAACTATATCAGCCCAATGGACAACTTGCTCAGATTGAGATATTGATGACAGGCGAAACCATGGGTCGGGTGCTGCTGCCATATATTCGAAATCTAAAGCGCTTGGGATTTGATGCGACGTTACGTCAAGTCGACGGACCACAATATTATGAGCGGGTACGCCGTTTCGATTATGATATGGTGGTCGATGTATTTGCTCAGAGTTTATCCCCTGGTGCGGAACAAGTTGGCTTTTGGGGTAGCTCAGCCGCTGACCAAGCGGGCAATAGAAACACTATTGGTATTAAAAATACGGCGATTGACACAGTAATAGATCAGTTAGGCAAAGCCAAAAATCGTGATGAGATTGTTTTATATACTCAGGTGCTCGATCGCCTACTACGTGCTGGTCATTATTTAGTGCCCTTATACGGCAAATCAGCGACCAATGTCGCCTATTGGGATCAATATCGTCATACTGAAAAACTGCCCTCTAATGCCATCGGTATTGACTACTGGTGGACGGATAAAGAAGCAGAAGCACATGTTAACCAATACTTGAAGCAATAATTTAGAACAATAAAGGAAATAACGCTTCATCTTAAAATTTTATTTCGTTTAAAAAATCAATAAAAGACATCAGCAATAAAGATAACTACTGGTAAGGATTTAATATGACTATTCGCATTCACCCAATCAAAGCGTTCAATGATAATTATATTTGGACATTGATTAATGAAAATAATAAACAGGCGATCGTGATTGATCCTGGTCAAGCTGAGCCTGTCATGAGTTATTTGGAAGAAAATAAATTAGAGCTAACGTCTATCTGGACGACTCATCATCATCATGACCATATCGGCGGTGTCGCAGAACTGCAAGAGTCTTATCCGATGACGCATCTGGTTGCGCATACTGAGCATAATGTCGATGAAGATCAAACCATCAAAGATGGCAGTACCGTCAGTGCGTGGGGCTGTGCAGCACAAGTATGGGATGTGTCCGGTCATACCGCAAGCCACGTGGCGTATATTTTAGATATCGATGGACAGAAGCATTGTTTTTGCGGTGATACCTTATTTAGTGCTGGATGCGGACGGGTATTTACGGGGACGATTGAGCAATTACACAACAGCTTTAAGCGTTTAAATGGTTTACCAGCTGAGACGCTACTATATCCTGCGCATGAATACACTGCCAGTAATCTGCGCTTTGGACTATCTATTGAACCTACTAATGACGCAATGCAGCAAGCACTGATTCAAGCAGAAGAAAAAACCACTCAAAGTATTCCGACGTTGCCAGTCACTCTAGAACATGAACGTGCGATCAATGTATTTTTACGGACGCAAGAGCCGAGTGTGATAGCAGGGGTGAAGTCTAAAACAACTATCGATGATGATAAATCTTTGGCTGTATTTGCTGCGTTACGTGAGCTTAAAAATAGCTTTTAAACCATAACGGGCGCTTCGACTGACGTTTCGATAGTTATTAGCTGCGTATTCTTTCTGTCGTCATATTTATTATCTTAGGAAGCCGTCGTTATGGGTCGTTATATCTTAAAAAGGTTACTACTGATATTACCGACGCTTTTTTTGATATTGCTCGCAAACTTTGTGATTGTACAAGCAGCGCCTGGTGGTCCTGTCGAGCAGCAACTGGCGCTTATTGAGCAAGGGGCAAAAGACAATGCGCTTGGCGGTAATATTGGCGCGGGTAGTGCGGGAAATAACAGTACCTATCAAGGTACGCGTGGCTTATCTGAGGAAATGGTTGCAGCGATTAATGCCCAATACGGCTTTGATAAATCGGCACCTGAGCGCTTTTGGCTCATGTTAAAGAATTACGCTCAGCTAGATTTCGGTGAGTCTTTTTTTAAAGGGCAGTCGGTAACAGATTTAATTATCGAGAAATTACCCGTTTCTATCTCGCTTGGACTCTGGAGCACGCTGCTGATTTATATGATAGCGATTCCACTAGGTATCTATAAAGCCATGCATCATGGCTCGGGGATTGATAAAGTTACTGCTATGCTACTGGCTATCGGGCATGCAATACCTGTTTTCGTATTTGCCGTTATATTACTGGTGTTTTTTGCCGGTGGTAGCTACTGGAATATCTTTCCACTGCAAGGATTAACTTCTGAGAACTTCGATCAATTAAGCGCGCTGGGTAAAATCAAAGATTACTTTTGGCATTTAGCGCTACCACTGCTGGCAAGTACGATTGGCGGTTTCGCTGGCTTGACTTATTTGACCAAGTTTAGCTTTTTAGAAGAGCTGGGTAAGCAATATGTGCTTACTGCTCGTGCCAAAGGCTTGGCTGAGCGTCAAGTGCTATACGGACACGTGTTTCGTAATGCCATGCTGATTATTATTGCAGGTATTCCAGCGGCTATCGTTGGCATTTTCTTTGCCGGAAACTTCTTAATCGAGATTATTTTTAAACTTGATGGTTTGGGGTTGTTAGGTTTTGAAGCCATTCAGCAGCGCGATTATCCGGTGATATTTGGTACATTGTTTATTTTTACCTTGGTCGGACTGTTATTACAGTTAATCAGTGATTTGAGTTATCACTTGATTGATCCTCGTATTGATTTTGAGGGGCGATAATGTCAGATAAAATATCAAATCATCCGTTACCTTCAACGCATTCATCTGCATCTCCTGTCTCTATGCCAAAAAAACGTCGCCTAAATCCTATCTGGCAGGCACGCCTCAACCGCTTTCGCCGTAATTGTCTAGGCGTCGTATCATTATTCATTTTTGTGCTGATATTCGTCATTTGTATGGCAGCCAATGTGATTGCCAATGACAAGCCGCTACTGGTGCAGTATCAAGGCGATTATTACTTTCCTGTCCTAAAAGCCTATCCTGAAACGGCTTTTGGTGGGGTGTTTGAGACTGAAGCCAATTATAAAGACCCTGCGGTGCAAACGCTGATTAATGAGCAGGGTTTTTACATTATGCCGCCGATTCCATTTGCCGATCAGACACCAAACGTTGAGCTGGGTATTCCATATCCAGCAGCGCCCAATAGCCAGAATTGGCTTGGTACTGATGACTTAGGCCGTGATGTGTTGGCACGGATACTTTATGGCATGCGCGTGTCATTATTGTTTGGTTTAGCATTAACACTTGCTGGGGCAGTGATTGGCATCATCGTCGGTGCGATACAAGGCTATTACGGTGGTTGGATAGATTTGGCAGGGCAGCGCTTCATGGAAGTATGGGGCGGTATGCCGCAGCTGTTTATGATTATTATTTTGGTCAGCTTATTCAGCCCTAGTATCTTCATGCTATTTGCTATGATGTTATTATTTGGTTGGATGGGACTGGTTGGTTTGGTACGGGCAGAGTTTTTGCGCGCGCGTAACTTTGACTATGTGCGTGCTGCGCGTAATCTTGGGGTATCGGACAGTCAAATCATGCTAAGGCATATCTTGCCCAATGCCCTAGCGTCAAGCTTGTCACAACTGCCATTTATATTAACAGCTAATATTATTGCTTTAACGGCACTAGACTTTTTAGGTTATGGCTTGCCGCCTGGGTCACCGTCTCTCGGCGAGCTGATGGTACAAGGGAAAAATAACCTAGATGCACCATGGCTTGCGCTATCTGGGTTTTTTAGTTTGACCTTTATCTTATCATTGCTGATTTTCGTTGGCGAAGCGCTACGTGATGCCTTTGATCCGAGGCGCTCCTGATATGACAACTGATGATGTGACAACTGATGATGTGATAACGACTAATATAACGACTACTAAGCAAAGTGTTACTGAGCACAATGCCCATTCAAATAACAATCATAGCAATAGCCAAAATAAGCTTATGCTGAGCGTCGATAAACTTAGCATCGTCACGGACGCAGGCAGCGTTCTGGTCGATAAACTATCGTATGAGCTACGGCAAGGGCAGACGTTAGCGATAGTAGGTGAATCAGGCTCTGGCAAATCCATTGCAAGTCTCGCGCTATTAGGCTTATTGCCAGACAGTTTGACTGTTAGCGGTGAGGTGAAGCTGGCAGGGTCAGCAGGTTTGACTGTGCTACCGATAGCCAATGCCAATGTTGGTGTTAGTGCTAAGGCACGTAACGCTGCGCTGCGCTCTATTCGCGGACAGCGCATCGGCATGGTGTTTCAAGAGCCGATGACAGCGCTCAATCCACTACATACAGTTGCCAAACAAATTGCTGAATCACTACGTCTAGTTGGTGTGCCCAAGAAACAATGGCAAAGCCAAACAATCGATTTACTAAATGATGTCAATATTACCAATCCGATTGATAAGTTGAACCGCTATCCGCACGAGTTATCAGGTGGTCAACGTCAACGGGTCATGATTGCCATGGCATTGGCACAGCAGCCTGATATTTTAATCGCTGATGAGCCGACCACCGCGCTTGATGTTACTCTCCAACATGAGATTCTCGCTCTATTAGATGATCTTAAGCGTCAGCATAATATGGCGATGGTGCTTATTAGCCATGACCTCAATCTGGTCAGGCGCTACAGTGATGACGTCATCGTGATGCGCCAAGGACAGACGATTGAGCAAGGGCAAACCGCAGCGGTGTTTAACCAGCCCAAAGCCGAATATACCCGCTCGCTAATCAAACAAGACTTTGGCCAAGCACTGAACTTCTCTAATGATGATAAAATTCAGCAATCAACCGTATTGCAAGTCAGCAATTTACAAGTACAGTTTCCCATTGAAAAAAGTCTGTTTGGTGGTACTAAGCGCTGGTTTGATGCGGTAAAAAATGTTGATATGACGCTACAGAAAGGGTGGGCGTTAGGCATTGTAGGTGAGTCAGGCTCTGGAAAAACCACCATCGCACTTGCGTTAAGTCAATTACTTAGCAATCAAGCGCGTGTGGGTGGCGAAATAATGGTCAATGGACAAGATATTTCAGTATTGTCCAAGGGTGAGCTACGTCAGTTTCGCTCGCAAATTCAAATGGTATTTCAAGACCCATTTGCCAGTATCAATCCACGTATGACGGTGATGCAAATCGTTGAAGAAGGATTGCTCGTACAAGGCGTTGATAAGGCAGCACGGCAGCAGGCAGTGATGGATAGCCTTACTACCGTGCATCTGCCAGCTGAGTTTTCGCATCGCTATCCGCATGAGCTATCAGGTGGTCAGCGTCAGCGTGTCGCACTTGCGCGCGCCCTTATTATGCAGCCGAGTCTATTGATATTGGATGAGCCGACGTCCGCGCTTGATAGTACCACGCAGGTGACCGTCGTTAATTTACTACGTGAAATTCAGGAAAAATTGCAAATCAGCTATGTGTTTATTAGTCATGACTTAAAAGTGGTGCGCGCCTTATGTCAGCAAATTATGGTGCTTAAAGATGGCATATGTATTGAGTCTGGACGTACTGAAGATATTTTTAATAGCCCACAGCATCCCTATGCGCAGCAGTTGCTGCAGGCGAGTATGATTTAGCTTAGCCAAAAAGAGTTAAGCAGATAGAGTCAAATAAGTAGAACATGGCAGTTCATACTAATTGCGATATCCTAAAAATAGCAGTGATACAATAAGTTAAACAGACGTTCACTTTAGTTAGATGCTTAAATTTGTTTAATTTTTAGTTAAAGAGCAGTTTAAATCGCTGCTTTAAAGGATTGTCATCGCTATTATTACCATCAATAAAAAGGATTTTTACTCATGAAAAAACAAAATAGTATTGCTAAATTAGTAAATAACAAGTTAGTAAATACTAATGGATTGCAGCAAGTTGGTTATTTAGCCGTTGCTAAAACACGCGCTAAAGTCTTAAAAGCGTTCGCTTATGTTGTTCCAATTAGAAGACCAATGCTATTTGTTGGTGAGAGCTCTTGTGAAGAGCTATGTGATATGGCTATCAACGAAGGCAGCACCAATGTATTTATCGTCACTGATGCCGTGCTTAATAAGCTAGGTATCCCAGCCAAAGTGACTGATTATCTAGATAGCAAAAATATCAGCTATACCGTTTATGACGGCATTACCCCAGACCCTACTTTTAAGGTTGTCGAAAAAGGACTGCGCAAATCTATCGATGCTAAGTGCGATTCAATTATTGCCATCGGTGGTGGTTCGGTCATTGATGCGGCTAAGATGATTGCGATGTCACAAGGCAATAGCTGCAAGCCGCAACAACTTATCGGCATTCTTAAAGCCAGAAAGCCTTCTATGCCGCTCTATTGTATTCCTACCACGGCTGGCACAGGTTCAGAAGCAACCCTTGGTGCAGTAGTATCAGACGATAAAACGCATCAAAAAGCGCTGTCTATTGACCCAAGAATGGTGCCATTAGCAGCGGCTATTGACCCTGTTATTATGAAAGGCATGCCGGCTCATATCACAGCGGATACGGGTATCGATGTTTTAACGCACGCGCTTGAAGCTTGGATGAGTGCTAATGCGAGCGTAGAGACCGATTATTATGCGGCTTCTGCGGTCAAATCTGTGATGCAAAACCTACCGCTGGTTTATAAAGACGGCGGCAATCTTAAAGCCAGAGAAGAGATGGGTATTGCCGCTCATTACGGCGGTATCGCCTTTAATAAAGCGGGTCTTGGTTACGTCCATGCTATCGCTCATCAGCTAGGGGCGTATTACAGTATTCCTCACGGTCGTGCCAATGCCATCGTGCTGCCGTATGTGCTTGATGTCAATCGTCAAGGAAGTAAAAAAAGACTGGCAGAGTTGGCTAGAAAAACAGGTATGGTAAAATCGGGACAAGCTAGCAAGAGTGATGCTGAGATTGCCGACCACCTCATCGCGCAAGTACGCGAACTGATTGCTACTTTGAATATAGATCCAACGGTGAAAGGCATGCAAAGCAGTGATTTTGATAAAATTGCCAAAGCAGCAGCAAAAGAAGTCAGTGATACCTATGCCGTACCAACGTATCTATCAGCGTCTGAAATCAAGGCTATTTTAACCAAGATTCAGCAAGCCAGTGATGAGCATACTGCTGGAAAATAAAAGAGTAACTAAGCTACATAAGCTGCCTAAGATATATTGATGTAATATAAAAGAGCACACTACGCTGTCCGTAATGTGCTCTTTTTTTAATTATTGTACTTTGTAGCAAACTTATCTTATTAAGAAATTGGGTATAATTCAGGATTATACTGTTTAATTATATTAAATAATATCTAATTACTGTTAAATTTTTATAACAATGTAGGTATGGTTTAGTGAGGTCAAAGAGTTATCATAGTTATATTATATTACTTTTAGGAGGTATCGATGAATCATAAATTAAAGACGGGCGCTATTTCGATGGCTGTAGCAGCCATCAGTATGGTTTTCGTTGGCTGTGCTGCCACCGAAAATACGCCCGCTGTAAAAAATACTGCCATCGATAATCCTTATGCGCCAACGGATCCAAATCTCGCAGTCGCTACGGTCGCTGGCGGTTGTTTTTGGTGCGTGGAAGCGGGTTATGAAAAGATACCTGGCGTTGTAGAAGTGGTCTCTGGCTATACCGGCGGTCAATCGACCAATCCAACTTATAGCACTGTATCAGCAGGCGGCACAGGGCATACTGAAGCGGCTCAAGTATATTATGACCCGACGAAAATCACCTATAATGGTCTCGTTCAAGCGTTATGGCGCATTGGGGATCCTACCGATGATAAAGGTCAGTTTGTAGATCGTGGTACTCAGTATCGTCCTGCTATTTTTTATAATAATGCACAAGAAAAGCAGATAGCAGAAGCGGCTAAGCAATCACTGCAAGACTCTGGTATCTATAGCAAACCAGTTGTGATTGAAATTGTTGCTGCTAGCAAGTTTTACCCATCTGAAGAGTATCATCAAGATTATTATAAGAAAAACCCAATCCGCTATAAAGCTTATACCTTTAATTCTGGTCGCTATCAGTTTATCGAAAGTGTCTATGGTAAAGACTACGAGCTGGATTTTAGCCAGTTTAAACCTACGGCGGCAGATAGCGTACAGGCATCATTAAACAATGCGACAGCTACTAAAGCTAGTACAGGATTCAATCCTGATACTTTTGTGAAGCCTGCACAGGATGAGCTAAAGCAGTCACTCAGTGACATTCAATATAAAGTCACTCAAAAAGACGGCACCGAACGCGCTTTTGATAATGAATATTGGGATAATAAAGCGCCTGGGCTGTATGTCGATGTGATATCGGGGGAGCCACTATATTCCTCTCGTGACCAATACAAATCTGGCACTGGCTGGCCAAGCTTTACCCGTCCATTGAGCACAGATATGGTCGTTGAGAAGGAAGACCGAGGGATATTCGGCACCCGTACCGAGATTCGTAGCCGCTATGCAGACTCACACGTCGGTCATGTATTTGACGATGGTCCAGCACCGACAGGCAAGCGCTACTGTATGAATTCAGCGGCAATGCGTTTTATTCCACTGGCGCAGATGGAAGCAGAAGGTTATGGCAATTGGATTGATGACGTAAAATAGGTTAGTTAAGCTTCGTTATATTGCAATCAAGGATTGATTGCTAATTATTAATGATAGCTATATTGAAAGGTACGCATTAAAAAAGGATACTTAAGTATCCTTTTTTTATTATCTATTATTACTTGAAGCGTTAGAATGCAGGCTGACGTCTAGGGATCGCACTCAAAAACTCATTGCGTGCTTGATTGTCATGTACGTACTCACCCAACATCGATGTTGTACGTGTGGTGGAGTGCTGCTTATTTACGCCGCGCATCATCATGCACATATGCGCTGCATCCATCACTACTGCTACGCCGCGACAGCCAGTGACATCCATGATAGTTTGTGCCACTTGCTCGCTTAAATTTTCTTGAACTTGCAAGCGACGGGCGAACATGTCGACGATACGGGCAAATTTTGATAAGCCCAGTACTTGACCATTGGGTAAATAGCCTACATGAGCGATACCATGAAAAGGCAGCATATGATGTTCGCACAATGAATAAAATTCAATATTTTGTACCAATACCAGCTCGCGATTGCTCGATGGAAACAGGGCGTCGTTGACGACTTCATCCAAGCTTTGATGATAACCTTGGGTTAAATGTGCAAAAGCTTTCGCGGCACGCATCGGCGTTTCTTCAAGACCGGGACGCTGTAAGTCCTCGCCAGTTGAGAGAATCAGTTGGCGATAAGACTCAACGCTTTCTTGGTAATTTGATGCTATTGTTGGGGTGTTACTCATAAGTTTGGCAGCCATCCAAAATGTGGGTGTAGCTTAACGCTAAATCCCTAATTACGAACAGTCACAAATAACTGTGGTAAAGGATTTTTATAAAAATTGTGCAAGCTGGGAAGGGCTGTGATTATACTTGAAATCTACTTAACTTCATACTGCTGTGGCGAGCAGTTGGGCGTTTAATCAATATTAGACGCCATTATAAGGGAATACAGTTTACGACTGTTTACTTAAATTAATTCGTGTATAATGACTTATTTTATAATTTATGCTTTTTACGCTGTGATATTCATCGTATCTAATCACTCTAAATAACCTAATATGATTAAATAATTTTGATCGACCCAAAAGGAAATATTATGCTACTACAAGGACAACGATTTGTCGTGACAGGCATTGCGAGCAAACTGTCTATCGCTTGGGCTATCGCTGAGGCACTGCACCGTGAGGGTGCCTCATTAATTTTCACTTATCCTAATGATAAGATCAAAAAGCGTGTCGATATGGCAGCGGAGAAATTCGAAGCAGATTTGGTACTTGAGTGTGATGTGGCGTCTGATGAGTCTATCGCTGCCTGCTTTGAGCAAGTCACTGCCCATTGGGGTGATGGAATCGATGGTGTGGTACATGCGATTGGCTTTGCACCGATGGATCAGCTTGATGGCGATTTTGTTAATGCGACGACCCGTGAAGGCAGTCAAATTGCCCATGATATCTCAAGCTATAGTTTTGTAGCATTAGCCAAAGAAGCTCGTGCTTTATTGGCCATGCGTCACGGTTCGATGCTGACATTGACATATGAAGGTAGTATCTCGGTATTGCCAAACTACAACGTCATGGGTATGGCAAAGGCTAGCCTTGAAGCCAGTGTTCGCTATTTGGCTACTTCGATGGGTGGTGAAGGCATTCGTGTCAATGCGATATCAGCAGGTCCTATTCGCACGCTTGCTGCCAGTGGCATCAAATCATTCCGTAAAATGCTCGATATCAGCGAAAAAATCGCGCCGCTACAACGTAATATCACACAAACCGAAGTCGGTAATGCGGCGCTTTTCTTGCTATCACCTTGGGCATCTGGTATTACCGGCGAGATTATGTTTGTTGACGCAGGTTTTAATACCGTTGCTATCAGTGAGCAATTAATGATGCTTGATGAGCCGAAATAATCCACTTCAATAGTCGATTATAGGGTTCTATAGATCAGGAAGGCAGCCAATCGGTTGCCTTTTTTGGTTATAATAGATGCTTTTTGGTGATAAGCCATTAGGCGGCGAATATGATAACCAAATTACCAAAGTGGATATTGTGGGGCGGGGCAGTACTGGCATTCAGTGCTGGCTGTGTTAACACTGCTGCGTTAATGGGGTTTACCAATCTATCGGTTTCTCACGTCACTGGCAACGTAAGCTTATTTGCAGCGGCTATTGCTTACTTGGATGTGCGTAGTATCTTGTATATCGGTGCGCTACTACTGTCTTTTTTGGCAGGTGCGATACTGAGTGGTTATGTAATTGGGCAGACATCATTAAAGTTAGGTAGGCGCTATGGTAGTGCGCTATATATCGAGGCGGCACTGTTAATGGCCAGCTACTGGTTGTATCAGCAGCATGATTATTTAGGACAGTTGGCAGCGGCAATGGCATGCGGATTACAGAATGCCATGGTAGCGACTTATAGTGGCGCGGTTATTCGAACTACCCATTTGACGGGTTTGACATCAGATATGGGCGCAGCGATTGGCAACTGGTTGGCGGGTCGATCGATTAGCAAACCGACATTAGGGTTCCAAGCCATTATTTGGTATTGCTTTTGCGGTGGCAGCGCCGTTGGAGCATTTTTATTCGCCAAGGTTGGCTATGAAGCGCTATTTGTACCCATTGCTATCGTTTTAACAGCAGCATTTATATATAACTACGTCTCAGATCGCTTGCCAGAAAAAAGAGAGCCAAAAAATAAAAGGCACTCATCATAACGATCAGTACCCTTTATTTTTTGCTTTGAGGTAATAATAAAGCTGTGATTTAGTTTTTACCTTCTTCCTTATGGTCTTCATGTTCATGCAACCCTTGCATCATATCGAGTGCAGAGTCATCGGTACGCTGCTGATCTTTTTTAGCCAAACTGTCTTGATTGATATCTCTCGGTGCCATTTTAGTGGTTGAATCTGTTTTATTTGCATCTGTCATAAAGTGCTCCTATTTATTGTTATTCATTTTCCGATATAAATACTAATAAAAAATAGTTGTTAAACTATTACTGGTATTAGAAATTTATTTTGACTTATTTAGTATGAGATAGCACCATACGCTTGTACATACTAAGTGTACGCTTGTTTAGTGACGATGTGTAACTGCAACTCACAAGGCTTGCTGTTTAATTAAAAGCAATTACTTGGTTATAAGTTGCTCTCACTTACTCTCGGCATTCGGTTCAAAAATTAAAAACTCATTAGATAAATATCATCTCTATAAAGTACCGTTTTAAAGTACCTTTCCTAAAACGCATTAAAGTAATTCTTTACCTATGAAACAACCATATTTATTGCAAATTTTATAAGGTTTTTTTTATAAAGGCTTTGTTGCATCAGCTTTTTGTTATATATCTGTTATGATAACGGCGTATTTTTTGTGGTTGCTGGTTGAACAACCGTCAATCGCTAACATGCGTTTTTATTTTAGCGTCTTTTTACACTGTCTTTGGGAAAATAAGGACATTTTATGTCAGAGCAAAAACTAGATAGCCATCTTCCTGATGATGGCAATGAGTATTTATTTACCGATACCTTTCCAAAGGGTACTGGTAAAGGGTTGATAGTGGTCGCTATTGCGGCGATAATCAGTATAATTATTTATAATGTATTGCCATTCGATATCAATGCCAATAAGGGTCTTGCCTTATTGTTCTTCATCGGCGTATTGTGGCTAACGGAAGCGTTGCACGTCACGATTACGGCACTATTGGTAGTCGTGGTTGGTGCCCTAGTTGGCATACCAGAATTCGATGCCGAAATAGGCTTACAAAGCTTTGCCAATCCGACCATTTATTTGTTTTTTGGTGGTTTTGCTTTAGCGGCAGCCTTGCATGTACAGCAATTGGATAAAAAAATTGCTCTGAAGATTTTATCAATGTCAGGTGGCAAATTAAGCACGGCGGTATTTTTGATATTTGGTGTGACCGCATTTTTGTCGATGTGGATATCGAATACTGCGACGGCGGCGATGATGTTGCCATTAGCGCTGGGTATTTTAACGCAAGTTGACCGTGAAAAAGACCGAGGCACTTTTGTATTTGTACTATTAGGTATCGCTTACTCAGCAAGCCTTGGTGGTTTAGGTACGATCGTTGGTTCGCCACCAAATGCTATCGCTGCAAAGGCGCTCAATATTGCTTTTGTGGACTGGATGAAGTTTGGTGTGCCGATGATGCTGGTATTATTGCCGCTATTGTTAGGCGCGATGTATGTGTTTTTGAAGCCCAACCTGAACCGTAAAATTGTACTGGTTGAGGATGAGCCTATTGTATGGAATAAACCTCGCGTAGTGACGATTATCGTCTTCATTGTCACCGCATTGAGCTGGATTTTCTCCAAAAAGATTGGGGCTGCGCTTGATATTACAGATACTGACGCGGTTATTGCCTTATCAGCTGCTGCCGCTGTGGTCAGCTTAGGCTTGGTATCGTGGAAGCAGGTGTCTGATAATACCGATTGGGGTGTACTCATGCTGTTCGGTGGTGGTATTGCCCTATCGACGATTCTGAAAGTGTCAGGTGCGTCCTTGGTATTGGGGGAGACGGTCGCTAATGCCTTGTCTTCTGCACCGCTTATCGTGGTTATGATTGCGGTATCAGCATTTATTATTTTCTTAACGGAGTTTGCTTCTAATACCGCCTCTGCTGCACTGCTGGTTCCCGTATTTGCTGCCATTGCAGAGCAGATGGGTTTACCACACGAAGTGTTGGTATTGGTCATCGGTATTGGTGCATCTTGTGCCTTTATGCTACCAGTTGCAACACCGCCAAATGCGATTGTCTTTGGTACGGGGTTGATTAAACAGAGCGAAATGATCCGTACGGGTGTCATTCTTAATATCATTGCTACCTTTGTCGTCGGATTGTGGGCTTATTTCTTCTTAATATAGTTTAGCAATCACATTAATCATAATTTATGAAACCCAATGTCTCAATAATCACGAGCCATTGGGTTTTTTTGTTTCTCTTTTCTATTCCTTTTTACGGTTAGTCGATGTATAACATAGTGATTTGTTAGGAAAATAAATAAGATGGCGCACTCTAACTCCAACTCCAACTCTAATAACAAGCATTTAAATACTATCGCAGCTATTTCCGACATTCATAGTAATGTCTTCGCGCTTGAAGCCGTGCTGACTGATATTAAACAGCGCGATATTGATCAAATTGTTAATCTAGGGGATATTTTATACGGACCGATAGCCCCCAAAGATACCTATGCGCTCTTAATGGCACAGCAGAACGATATCATTACTATTCGAGGTAATCAGGATAGACAGATTTATGAAGCGACAACGGCGGAGATTGGCAACAACGCAACCATGGCTTTTATCATAGAGGACTTGCCTAAAGCAGCGGTTAAGTGGCTGCAGAATTTACCGTTTGATTGTCATTTGAGTGAGAATATTTATCTGTGCCATGGGTCACCAACCGATGACATGGTCTATTTGTTAGAAAATATCGAGACGGGTCAGCCGACCTTACGTGATAATCTAGCCATTTTGGCACTGCTTAACGGTATCGATAGCACCGTTATCATATGTGGTCATACTCATATCCCACGTACAGTCACGCTATCGACAGGGCAGATGGTCGTCAATACAGGTAGCGTTGGTTACCCAGCCTATGAAGATGATTTGCCTATTTTGCATAAGATGCAAACCTATTCGCCCCATGCCAGTTACGCGATTATTAAATGTGTTGATACTGAACAGGGCAAATACTGGCAAACTGAGCATATCAAGGTGCCTTATGATTATGAAGCTGCGGCTAAATTGGCTTCAATGAACGGTCGTAAAGACTGGGCGTTTGCACTGAGAACAGGGCGAGTATTGCCTTGACGAGCAATTAAATATATAAGTATCAGGATTTTGCCTATTTTTAGCATGATTTATTAAGTTGCAAGCTATGATATGCATCAATATCTCTATGACCACACCAAGCCTCTTTCAATGCGGGTAGCGCTTGAATATCTATTTGCCTAAAAAAACCGTCTACATTAAGCTGTCGATAATTTGGTCCTCGCTCCATTAGTTGATTAGAAAATAAAGAAAAGCTTGCAACTGGCGTCTCGGAATGGCTATAGATATGAATACTAATAACATTAGCTCCCTCTTTGCCGCCTAGACCTTCACGCCAAAAACCATGGCTTTGACTGTTTATCTCATCGACTATGGCCTGCATTTTTTCAGGCTGATGCTTTGCGTCGTAAGATAGTAGAATAGGGTTTGAATAAGGGTTCTCAATTTCAACTTTGCTGATGTCATGATAAGTAGCTCTTGATGTTAAGCTTGATTCTTTATTTGTACAGGAAGTTAAACACAACACTATTGGCAAAAATATAGTCGCTATAAACGTCAGCTTAATAGCTATCAGAATGCCCATATTAATCCTTTTTATATGATTTATCTAACATCACACATTTTACTCAGAAGTTATTAACGTACAAGGTAATTCTTTATGCCAACACTATTTATGGTGCAGCTTGGTGGTCGCCCCAAAGGTCGTTTGATTGAGCAGCACGATATTTTCTTCGGTGTAGCCAATCAGGTAAGCGAGCTGGTAGACGATATCAATCACCACTGGCCAGAAGTCAAAAACAAATGGCATATTGATTCATACAGAGCGATTACCAAAGTGGGAAACCATACTGTTAAATTGATTGAGTCAGATAACCAAGCTGAGAATGATAACGGTTTAAAACTGTTCTTTATTAATTTAGGCGGCTATCAGCGGGGGAGTTTTGAAGAGTTTCATCATAAGCTACTTATCGTCGCTGCTACTCAAGCAGAGGCTATTAAACAAGCAAAGCAAAGTACATTTTATAAAGAATTTACTTTTAAAGATAAAGACTCACCTTTTAATGCCGCATCGCACATTGATGATAAATTTCAGGTAGATATCGATGATATATACGACGTGAATGACCTTGTCTCAAACATACAGATTTTAATTGAGCCTAGGATTCATAATAGTCACGAACTTGCAAATGCTGATGAAGATAAAGAGTATGTTGGTTATCTAAGTATCAAGAATTTAAGGAAGTTATTTTAAATTCATTTCATTTTTAGTCTCATCATTTAATTAAGGACACACCCTAATATGGCTTTAAATATGTACTATAAAAATGGAATGATTCGCAAATCGCGTTGCCAACTCTCTGATGAGCTATTACCGACCCTTTATCAGATTCATGATAATGCTAAGTTTCCAAAACTCACTTGGTTGATTGATAATGTGTATGAAAATCCTCAGATTCAACCTGATGTCGCACAAGCATTAGCTGATGAAATGGTAGCGTTTGAGAGGTTAATACTTTCGCTGCATCTGCCTTTTCCTAGGCTGCCATTGCAAAAGTTGCAGAATTTCTTTACGGGGGCTGCCATTCGTCAACAGATTATTTATACAAGCAGCGTTTGAGCTTACAAATAATTTATTCATAAAAATAAAATAGGGCTGGCAGGTTTGAGAAATTTGATAAAATGTCACTACTAAACCACGAATTTACGAACCTTTTATGATCTATCAATGCATCACAGAAGAGGGTGAGCATTTACGTTTGGATGTGATTAATAGCGATATTGGTTATATGCTCAAGTATTATTTCGCCACCCAAGGTAATCCTTTAAGATTAGAGGCGTAGCAAGCTACTGAGGATACCTATTATACGACTCTTTCTAATGGTACTAATCTCGTTATGCGGGATCCGAATAATTATTATGAGCTGACACAGTTTGAAGATAGCGATACCTCTATTTATATTATTAATGCCATTACTGGTCAGGAGATGAATCATTTTTCTTGTGAGGATAACTCAATTGAAAAGGATCAGTATGCTTTGATTGCTCAAATGGAGCCAGAGCATTTTAAATTTAGACCCATGACGGATGATCTTAGAAATATTTTGACTGAGCGTTTTGCAAATAGGTAATAGCCTGCATAGTTGCCAACCAAACACTATAACCACCTTGAATCACGCCCAAATTACCCTCATAATCTAACCACTTCCAAACAATAAATAGCCTAAGTAAATATGCCGAATACTTCTAAGAGCACCTCAGATATGCCAACTGGAAACAATACCAATGGGTTTAAATCCGATGAATTAAGTAAATTAACAAACCCAAGTGACGATGATTTAAATATTACGGCAAACAGTAATGAAGCGTCTTCACAACCTGATATGGTTGTTGATTTACCAGTACTCGCTAAAGACAGTTATTATTTAAGTCGTCTTGAGCGTGAACTGGCAAGGGCTGCCGTGGCTAAAAATAAAAAAGTTTCTGACGATAAAGCGGATGATGGGCTAACTAAAAAACGTGCGCAGTATGAAAAAATCAAGACCCGCTCACAGCAAGCGGTGCAGGCACGTATGGATAGTATTCCAGAAAAACTGGCAGAAAAACTGAATCTTGATTTGCCCGTGAGTCAACGAGCAGAAGATTTAGTACAGGCAATTATTGATCACCAAGTCATTATTGTTGCAGGGGAGACAGGTTCTGGTAAGACGACGCAATTGCCGAAGCTGGCAATGCTGGCAGGTCGCGGTATCACTGGGCAGATAGGGCATACCCAGCCTCGACGATTGGCCGCGCGCAGTGTGGCAAACCGTATCGCTGAAGAATTGGGCGAGCAGCTCGGTAATACTGTCAGCTTCAAGATTCGCTTTAATGAGCAGGGTACGGCGCAATCTGTTGTTAAGCTGATGACCGATGGTATCTTGCTGGCTGAATTGGGTCACGATAGATTCTTGAGTAAATACGATACCATCATTATTGATGAGGCGCATGAGCGTAGCTTAAACATTGATTTTATTATGGGTTATCTGAAAAAGCTACTGCCCAAACGTCCTGATTTAAAAGTGATTATTACCTCAGCAACACTTGATACCAAACGCTTTAGTGAATATTTTAGCCGCTATGATAATAAGCTAAAACGCAACGTACCTGCGCCTATTTTCAATGTCGAAGGTCGTAGTTTTCCTGTTGAAGTTCGTTACCGTCCGCTGACCGATGAGCCAGTGAACAGCTCGGATGATGACAGCTATGATGACTTTGAAGAAAATCTGCCACGTGCGGTCGTTGCCGCCGTCGAAGAATGCTTTAGCGATGCACAAAATAAAGGTCATGCTGACCAAGCAGACATCTTGATATTTGCCGCCACAGAAGCTGAGATTCGTGAGCTGCAAGAGGTGCTTGAGCGTCATGGACCCAAGCACACCGAAGTGCTGCCACTATTTGCACGGCAGACTTATGAAGAGCAGCAGCGCATCTTTCAACCGTCAGGTCGTGGTCGGCGTATCGTTATTGCGACCAACGTTGCCGAGACCGCGCTGACCGTACCGGGTATCCGCTATGTGATTGACTTGGGTTTTGCGCGGATATCACGCTATTCGTATCGCTCGCGCGTACAGCGTTTACCGATTGAGGCGATCTCGCAAGCGGCTGCCAATCAGCGTAAAGGTCGCTGCGGTCGTGTTGCGCCGGGTGTTTGTATCCGTCTGTATAGCGAAGAGGACTTTACCGGTCGTCCAGAATTTACCGAACCTGAGATTTTACGGACCAATCTTGCATCCGTTATTTTACAGATGGCCAATCTGCGCTTAGGTAGTGTTGATGATTTTGCCTTTATCGAGCCACCCGATAGCCGCTTGGTTACTGATGGGCATAAATTGCTTGATGAGTTAGGCGCGATTACCTCTAAAAATGAAGTAACTGCTGCTCATCAAACCAATAAGCCAAAACCAAAAAAAGGTCTCGACCATTTAAGCCTGACGCCAACTGGACAAAAAATGGCGCGTATGCCAATCGATCCAAGGCTAGCACGTATGTTGGTTGCGGGCAGTGATTTTGATTGTATCCGTGAGATGCTGATTGTAGTAGCGGCTCTTGCTGTACAGGATCCACGCGAGCGTCCTGCCAATAAACGCCAGCAAGCCGACCAAAAGCATGCGGAATTTCGTCAAGATGATTCTGACTTTTTATTCTATCTGAGTCTGTGGAAAGCGCTATTTGAAAAAGATGAAGATGGCAATAAGCTGTCTGGCAATCAGCGTAAGCAGTTTACAAAGAAAAACTATCTGAGCTTCCCGCGTGTACGTGAGTGGAATCAAACCCATCGTCAGTTAGTACAAATGGTCACAGACCTTAAGCTGACGGATGTTAAAGAGGCAAAAGCTTCCGATAAAGGAACCGATAAAAATGCTTCGTTAGAAAACATGACCAGCGACCCTACCGCGATAGAAGATGAAGAACTCAAAGCGGTTAAATATGCCAATTTACACCGCGCATTATTGACAGGTCTATTGTCTACGATTGCGCATAAAACCGAAAATCGCGGTGAATATCTAGCAGCGCGCCAGCAAAAAGCCAAAATCTTCCCCGCGAGTACGGTATTTAAACAAGTACCACCTTGGGTCATGGCTTTTGAAGTGGTCGAAACCTCGCAAGTCTTTATGCGCACTGTTGCCAAAATTGAACCAGAATGGATTATCTCAGCCGCAGGTGACTTATTAAAGTATCACTACTTTGAGCCGCATTGGTCGAAGAAGACTGGACGAGTGAAAGCTTACGCGCAGATTAGCTTATTTGGGCTGATTATTATTAGTAAACAGCTGACCAATTATGAGCAAGTGAACTTAGTTGAGTCACGAGAAATCTTCATTCGTGATGGTCTGGTGACTGGTAATTTGGGGCGTCAAGCGCCATTTTTACAGCATAATATGGATAAAATTGCCGACATTGAACGCATTGAAGATAAGTTACGTCGCCGTGATTTGTTGGTTGATGAAGAAGCACTGTATCAGTTTTATGATAAAAAAATACCTGAGCATATTGCCAGTCGCAAAGCCTTTGAAGATTGGCGTGCCGAGGTTGAAAAAACTGATGCCAAATATCTATTCTTTACCGATGATGACGTGCTCAATAGCCAAGCACCGACCACAGGCGATTTCCCAGAAGTGTGGAAATTGGGTGATTTAAAACTACCGCTACGTTATGTCTTTGATCCGTCCAGCGATGATGATGGCGTGACCATTCGTGTGCCACTTGCCGCGCTACCGCAGCTTGATGCGATCGAACTATTGTGGGGCGTACCCGGTTGGCGTTATGAGCTAGTATTGCAGTTGCTTAAGTCACTACCAAAGGATATCCGCCGTCAAATTGTACCGATTCCTGATACAGCCGATAGCTTGTTTGATGAACTGCAACCTGCTGGTGGACAAGGATTGCTCAAGCAGCTTTGCCAAGCCCTAAATCGTCGCGGCGTTATGTCAGTGACGCCTGATAGCTTTAATCCCTCTAGCATTGATCGCTATTTACAGCCGCAAATCTGTGTGGTCGATGACAAAAATCGTATTATCGAAAAGGGTCGCGACCTGCAAACGCTACAGATTCGTCATGCCTCTGAAACCCGCCAAGCGGTGAATGAGCAGCAAGGTACGCATACCGAATTCCCTGAGCATTTTGCCTTTAGCAAAAATCATTATAGTGCAGGCGTGGTGATGAAGCAGTTTGCTGCGCTCGTAGCAGATGCGTCAGGTGAAGCGGTATCTATCCATCAATATACCGATGTCAATGCAGCGTTACAGGCACACCGTATCGGGGTTTTGACCTTGATAAAAGGTAAGCTTGGTGCGAAGAAAAAACAGCTGACCAGCCAAATTGATAAGATATTCAAATTGGCATTTGCACCACTTGGTGATATGGAGAAGCTAAAAACCATCGTCATCGACGCGGCATTGGACGCGTCGCTTGAAGAGCATTATGTGTTATTTGACCACAGTGCTGATTTGCCTGAAAGCGCTGATGATACTGCCGTAGCGCTTGCTGAAGAATTACCCTTTACGCCAGAAGAGTACGAGAAAACCTTGGAAGTGGTGTCGGTTAACTTTCTATTGACGGGGCAAAACGTTATAAAAATCCTTAAAAATGTCTATACTCGCTGGCAGCGTATTCGCCAAAGCTTACTCATGCTCGATCGAGAGGTATTTGGTGAGTCTATCGAAGATATCGAAGACCAATTAGAAGACTTACACTTGGCTGATTTTGTTTATCGTATGGATTATAGCCATTGGCAGCAGTATCCGCGCTATCTAGAGGCGCTTGAAATTCGTATCGAACGGCTTGAGCACAATCTCGAATCCGATCTTGAAGGAGTATACGCGCTTGATGTGCATATGGAGCGGTTGGCGAATCGTGCCAATGATAAAGCCATTAGTGAGTATCGCTGGATGGTCGAGGAGTATCGTATTCAGCTATTCGCGCAACCGATGAAAACCCGCATGGCAGTGTCACCAAAGCGCCTAAGCAAGATGTGGGATAAAATGAGTTAGGATAGCGTTAGATTTTTAAAACTTGCTAATTGACAATAAATGACAATAAATGACAATTGTGTTATATAGATCTTTGATTTAGTCGATAATATTTGATTAAATGAAAGAGCTATTATTTTTTATACCAACGTTTTTTGATCGTTACTTAATATATTGATGTAGGTTTTTGAGCAGGATAAAAAATAATGATTAAATTTAGGCTGATAATACTAGCATTTGTATCAACTATATTTATGAGTACGGGCTGTGATGAGACACAAGCCAGTGAGAATGTGAAGGTATTTGCGCCAACAAGCGTAGAAAAAGAAGTGCAGTTACGAGGCAGTTTTAAAAGAAGCTTTGAGATTCATGAGTTCGTTTCTGATAACATTATTTACTATGTGTCAGACCCAAAGCAGCTATTAATTAAAGATTCAAAAAGTATCAATCAAAAAGGTTATTACAAATATTTCGAAACTTGCGTCATTGGTAACATTAGCCCCATCGGTCAATACGGGCCTCTAGGCAAATATCAAAATCAAATAACTATTCGTGAGATTTGCGCGTAGCTTTGATAGCGTAGGTTATCGAATGGATACCCTACTGATTTTAAGTAACTAACTTTCACTCACTATCGATAAAAAGGCTGGATTAGCAATTGCTAACCTAGCCTTTTTTTTGAGTGTCACTATTTTTCTGTGACGGATAAATCTTTTATGAAACAAAAAAGCAAAGGTGGCGTCATATGACCTTTGCTCTAAAATTTAGCACCTGAGTAAAATTAGTGGCTGATCTTTTCTGTCAGCACACCCATACTATAAAGCACGAATGCTATAACGGTCAGTGCTACAATAAATGGTGTGAGTATCCAAATCACCACGTTGATCAATAATGAGGGCAATAATCCGTTGAATAATACCGTGTTTGGTGTAAAAAAATCCGTCATAACATCGACTGAACGCTTAGCTACGGGGAATAGCAAGGTGCTTAGTGCCAGCATATAAATATACTTGCTAAAACCAGGGTCGCTCATGACCACCATAAAATAAAACACCAAAAAATAAGTGACACCCAATGCCCAGCATTTGAGAGTATAGCTTAAACGAATCATGTTAGTGCCTCCCGAAATATTCTGACGATCACACGTAGAAAAATTATTATAATAGTTGCAAAATTATGAATATATTATATATGTTATAATATGAATATATAGACCAAGTCAACTGTTTTTTTCTTGGGTAAGATATTTCGTCGTTTGTTTGGCTGGAAAGAGGGAGGGTGTAGGAATCTGTTAAACAGATAATTACATTGTGTACGCAGTTGCTTATGAAGCTGTCAAGACGCAGAGGGATTGCCTTAGTCAGAAACCATTATAGTAGGGGCATTATGGTAGAAGCATCATGCTAGATATTTAACTCACTGCTTGGGCTTACTCCAAATAGCCGCTTATATTCACGGCTAAATTGGCTGGGACTTTCATAGCCTACTTGCATGGCGATTTGCGATACTTGTGCCTCGCCGAGTTGAATCAGCTGCCGAGCTTTCATCAATCGTAGGCTTTTTTGATATTGAAGCGGGCTTAGTTGAGTGATTTCTTTAAAATGTTGATGAAATCCCGACACACTCATACCGCATCGACTGGCCAAATCTTCTATGATGACGGGTTCTTCTAAATGCGCTTTTAGCCAATCGGTAGCTTGGGCAATACGGTGGGTGTGACTGCCATTAACCACCAGTTGCCGAAGCTTATGACCTTGCTTTGCTATGAGCAGCCGATAATAAATCTCTTGCTGAATCAAAGGTGATAAAAAATCTATATCATTTGGATAATTAAGCAATTCTATCATCCGTTCGAATGCGGTTAATATGGTGTTTTCTAACGGCCATTTTATACCTTGATGCTCATAGTCGGCATTTTTCTGAGGTGGTATTTGTGCCATGACCTCACGAATGAGCGCCAGATTTAATTTCATAGACAATACGATGACTGGCTTCTCTACAGTGGCGTGTTTGATATGCATGCTTATAGGAATATTGACAGGGCAGAACATCAGACTGCTGTCATCAAATTTCTGGCAATCTGTACCTAAGTAAATTTCACGCGTGCCTTGTAAGACGATACATATGCTAGGTTCTTGGATATAGCTGATAGTCTTTCTTGGTCTGTCGGCACAATAAAAAAACAAGCCTGAAATGTCTGATTCGATGGTTTGATTTTTGGGTAATATACTAAGTAGCTGCTCTACCGTTTTTGTTTTCATGATTTATGCTTACTTTATAATTTGCCTAATGATATAAATATTTATAGGATTAGGCAAGGATTATGGAGTAATGCTCTACCGGATTAGCGTGCTCACTTCTATAATGATGGCATCAAAACGCAGTAAGATTGATTTACAGCGTATTGCACAACACCAATAACACGCCAATCCATAAGGAATATATGATGAAAATTTTCTATAAAACGCGAGCAACGGCAACCGGTGGTCGTTCTGGTCATACAGGTCTTGACGATGGTTCGCTAGCTTTTGATCTGGTCTCTTTTCAAGAAACAGACAAGGAAGGTGTCAATCCAGAGCAGCTTTTTGCAATGGGTTATGCGGCTTGTTTTGATAGTGCTTTAAATCTGACCGCCCAGCAAATGAAACTGCCAATTACTGCCTCAAAAACCTCGACCCAAGTGGGTATTGGTATGAAAGCCGATGGTAGCTATAACTTAGATATAGATTTGTATGTTGAAGTGTCGGGTATTGATGAGGCTCAAGCGCAAACACTGGTCGAAACAGCTCATCAAGTTTGCCCATACTCTAATGCTACTCGCGGTAATGTCGATGCACGTTTGCATGTGACCGTGGTTTAACGGTCAGCAGTAGTTAACACCTAACGACTGATTCAACAGCTGCTCTAATAACTATAAACAAATATAAAAACGACATGACTTTCAACTGCTTGGGTATATAAAGTATTCAGGCAGTTTTTTATTGAGTGATTCAACGTTGATCATTAAGATTAAATTATCAGGCATGAAAAGTTAAGCACAAAAAAGAGCCAGTAGTTTGACTACTGGCTCTTTCGTTTTCAATAGATGTGAATAAAAACATGGATTTTATTCAAATAACCATCACGTATTATTTACGCTTGTTTGTAGGGTTACTATAGTTGGCAGTTCACTTGGTATTGTTGACCATTGTCTGATTTGATGGTCATGATGCCGTAATCCGCTTTGGTGTGCCAATCGTAAGTGGTTTTAGGGTTAACATTATTGACATAACGAGCGCCAGAACCTGATACCGCTTGTTCCATAGTGATTTTTGCATTGGTCAAGCCAACTTTAGGCAAGGTCACGTTTAGGTTAGCAGTTTGACCATTGGCAGTGTAGGCAGCAGTGAGTTGACCGTTGTCTTCACAAGTGAATGATTGGACTACTGGCTGAGTATTGGTCTCTGGGATCGTAGTAGTTGGTGCATTAGTGGCGCAGGCAGACAATAATAGAGCAAAAGGTGCTACGGCTAATAATTTTTTCATAATATGCCTCAAAAATATCGGTAAAAGTAGGTTGTTACTTGAAGCAACATGATACCGTAGAGAATGTAACTTCATGTTGTGTTTGAGAGCTATGGTAGTAATCTTATCTGTCTTTTTTATCACTAAGCCTCTCAGTCTTTATTGACCTATTTATTTTAAATAACGAATGAGGATATTTCACGTAGGGGCTTTTTCTCTATTTAAAATAAATACCAATACTGCACCCAAGATAACCGAGCTTGCTATAACGAATGGCACGGTTAGTTGCTCAGATAAAAACACCACGCCTAATATCGCAGCCAGTATAGGTACACACAGTTGTACAACTGCTGCTTGGGTGTTTTTTAACAAAGGCATGGCCATATACCAGATGCTATAGCCTATACCGGATGCGATCGCTCCTGATGCACAGGCCAAAAGTACTCCCTTACTAGTGATGTCACCTAAATTGATGTTTTCCAAGCATATATTGTCTAAATAAGTCATGCCTATCACTAACAGTATGGGCGCTGCTATCAGACTCCGAATGAAATTAAAACCTGTGGCTCGCAGCGGTGACACGCATGATTTGCCGCGTATGCTATATATGCCCCAAGCAGCACCACTGATTGCCATAAGCACCGCCGCTAGTAACGAAGGCACTGCTGCTGAAGGTAGCATCAAATAGACAAACCCTGCTACCGCTACGATAAATGCCAGCCATTGTAAGCCGCTCAATTGCTCTTTCTTATAGATGCCCCAACCAATCATCGTCAGCTGAACCGCTGAAAATAGAATCAGTGCTCCTGTACCAGTATCCAACTCTACATAAGCAATCGAAAAGCATAGCGCATAAATCACTAAGCTCACGCTACTTAACCAGCTGCCTTTGTCGTTTAAAATAGCAGCGTGAGCAATACTGTCAGGCTCTCGCACGTGCTTTCGTAACCGATAAGCATGAATGGTCATGATAATACCTAGGCAGACAGCAGCGCTCAGCAGGCGCAAGATGGTAAAGCTCCAAGCATCTATAAGACCCTCTGCTAACGCCATACGGCAAAAGAGAGAGTTTGCAGCAAAGGCGATTAATGCAATAACGGTGTACAAGGTGGCTTTCAAAAATAATTCCTACAATAAAGAAGCTGGTTTTTGAATAAAATAGGCAAATTCGACTTTTAGGGATGTTGTTATTACCGCTTTTTTACTAGCAAAAATACTGGCTGAAGTGTGAAAACTCAGTTGCTAGTTGCCAATTGGGAGATTTCTCACAATAGAGCATATTTTATTGCACTTGCGGGCAAAAGTATTTCTTAAATTGGACTGACGATAGTTGAATTAACAATAAAGGCTGACTACAAGGGTGGTGGTAGGTCAAGCGCATACTCAGAACGATTGCTTAAATGAATCGTCATAAATCAAATAAAAACAATAGATAGGAAACAGTAATATGGATTGGGTAAGTATTTTTATTCATGACACCACTTGGGCATTTGCGCTTGAGATATTGGTGCGTGTCAGCGTCATGTTTGTGCTGATTATCTCGTTTTTGCGTTTGACGGGAAAACGCGGCGTCCGTCAGCTGTCAATCTTTGAGTTGACCATTATCTTATCATTGGGTTCTATCGCAGGTGACCCTATGTTTAACGAGGATTTGCCGATTATTCAAGCGGTGCTGGTCATGAGCGCCGTTATCCTGCTTTATCGATTGTGCACGTGGATCATGATGGAATTCCAACCTTTTGAAGATTTATTAGAAGGGAAATCGCTCTACATTGTAGAGGACGGGATGCTAGTACTCGATAAGATTAAAAAGGGTAAAATGTCTCATGATGAGTTTTTTACTGAAATGCGCCAACAAGGGATTGAGCATTTGGGTCAAGTGCGTACAGGCCTGCTAGAGACAGACGGTAATTTTAGTATATTGTTATATCCGCCTGAAAACACTGGCTATGGTATGCCGCTTTTCCCTAAGCAGTATCAACCTGTCGAAGAGATAGAGTCAGAAACATATTACGCATGTATGCATTGCGGCTATGTCGATCATATATCTGACCCAAATCAGCTCTGTGAACGCTGTGAGAATGGATGTCGAGACTGGGCGAAGGCCTTGAATAGTGAGATCGTTAGATGATAATAAATGAGATGATGGCTATATGAATTATCTATGAGTAGATCGAGCGGTCTTATGTTGGCAGGCTTAATAATAGCCAATGATACCAACGTAAGACAGCCCTAGACTAAACGCTTTTAACATGCCCTATCTGAGTTAGGCAATTTTATACCAATCAATTTTACGGGTCATGACCATCACGCAAGCGAGTAGCACAAAACAGAAGACAGCACCAAGCAATAAATTCATATCTTCGGTGGTTAATATGCCGAAAAACGCCGCATACAATCCTGCCAATGTGACAGTGAAAATCGCCGCTCGCTTGACGCTACCCAGTACATAATAAGTATACCAACCAATGAGTCCAACACAGGCGCTAGCAGCAATGGCATACGCTTTCCAAAAGACAATTTGCTCAGCAAGTGGTAATAGTAAGACATAAAACACAAACAGCGCGCAACCGACCAACAGATATTGAATAGGGTGAATACGGCTGGATTTGATCACTTCAAATAAGAAGAAAGTGCCGAATGATACTAAGATTAATAATAAGGCATATTTCATCGTTCGTTCAGTTTGTAAATACACATCATTAGGCTCAGCAAAACTCACACCAAAGCTGTTCAGGCGCACGTTTCGATAGCTATCAGGTATGGCAGTAGCTTCTGCTGTAGCAGCGCCTTCCATTGCTATAAGCGCATCATCAGAAACCATCGACTGGCTGTTGTTATCAAGAGTGGCTTGACTGGTGACGACACATCGGTTGTTAGCGCTGCTGATACACTGCGACAAATCTTGATTGTTGGCTATTGTTAAATACTGATTTTGCCAACTGGCTTCAAAACCTTTAGCGGTAAGTTTCTTGGCATTGGGGAGCGCCTTACCAATAAAGTTTGGCGCATGCCAATTACTGCGCATCGTTAAGTTAAAGTTTTGTCCAGTCGGTACAGTGTTTACATTGCTAATACCAGCTAACGGTAAATCAATGACGATTTCTGTACTGGTCAATGACTCGCTAGTACCGTTCGTAGCAAGGGCGTTATTGCCATTCTGCTGGCTCGTTATGTTTTTTACTGAACGCTGTAATATATCTTGCGGAATAGCTACTTCTACATAGGTCAGGTTTTTCAGCAGCGCTGTCTGAGGGTAGGTTGCTTTCATCGGTTTGTTATCAATGGTCACCGTTGGTAGCGTCGCCACGCCGCGCAGATCTGATACTGGAATAATCAATTTTGCTGCATTCCAGTGGATGATGGTTTTTTCGGGCTGGGTGTTATTTTTATTGGTGGGTGTGTTGATGGATCCTTGTGCGTCACTAGCTGTGCTCGTAGTGTCATATAAGCTGCTGATGGCTTGATCAAATGTATAGCGTTGATCAAATGTCAATGCACCATCATAACTGGTCGCATGATAGATGCCACGTTTATAGGTATCAGTGCTGACTTCAAGATCTTGTATGGCTTGGGTCTGACTGGCAAAGACAATTTCATTTTTTGAGTAGGATGGTGCACATTTACTGGTTGTTTCAAGTGCTGTAATCTGACATTCAGGCGTAATTGTGGTAGGGATGATGATAAATGGGGTGATGACTTCTTGCGGATTGACGTGCTGCTGGGCAATTTCTTTAACCACCGACGCGGCATAATTTTGCCGTTCGTAGATGACTGAGCCAATCATACCGAGACCGATGGCAAAAATAATACAAAGCCCGGCGATGATGGACAATTTAGTCAATAGTGTTTTTTGCATGAAAGCTCCTCATATGAATCTTTAGTCCAAAACTGTGCATATAACAGTCAGTAGGTTCAAAGAAGAGCATAGAGGAGAGATGAAGAAAAAATATGTAAGAACGATGGAGAGTGTGTGGAAAAATAAGCCTTAGTGTTTTCTGATATCAGTGTTTTTTAGTATCACCAACCACTTTATCCATAATAGCAAATAATAAGCCAGACAACACGAAAGTCATATGAATGATGACTTTCCACATGAGTTTGTCCGCTTCACCCTCACTCAATTCATTAGGAATATCCATAAACGATTTTAACAGATCAATCGCAGAAATAGCGACGATGGCACCAATGACTTTTAGTTTTAGACCAGAAAAATCTACTTTGCCCATCCAACTAGGTCGATCAACGTGATCACCAGTGTCAATTTTTGAGACAAATATTTCATAGCCACTAAATATGATAATTAATAATAAACTGGCTACTAAAGAGAGGTCGACCAACACTAATATATTAACAATGACATCTGATACAGAGGCGCTAAATACAGTATTGAACATCATGACTGTTTTTTGAATGAACTTTATAAATAATAAAATAATCCCTAAGACCAGCCCTAAATAAAAAGGCGCTAATATCCAGCGGCTGTTAAAGATGGTTTTTTCTAGGTATCGTTCAATATTTTTTAGCATGGACATCTCTTAATGCTCTTAAAGGTTGTAGGTCATTTACTGATAACGTGGTATAGGATGGATTTAAGAAAGCCATTCGAGCACTTGTTGTACCCGCTCATCTCTATCACCACCTATGCGATGAAATGGCTTTTGGTGACGGGTCAGCTGACTTTCAAAATAAGCACTGATTTCATCACGTTGATGTGGGCTATCTCTTAGGTCGTCGGCTACCCACGGGATATCAACTTCGGTTAATAAAATCAAGTCATAATGATGCGTTAACGCCGCTTGGGTAATTGCATCAGGGCAATCACCATAATACCAGTTGGCATAAACCATTAGCTCAAATAAACTGGTGTCACAAAACAAGTAGCTGCTATCGGAATTTTGCGCGGCTTGTGCGGCGAGTTTATTTTCTAACTCAATTTGACCTTGTGCAATAGGGAGTAAATCCTCCCAAGTGCAAGTGAGGTGTTCCTTATCCCATTTTGCTTGTAGATAGGTGCGCATGTATTCTGGCACCCAAGGGCAGCCAAAATGCGCTACCAAGTCGCGACATAGCGTGGTCTTACCAGTGCTCTCTGCCCCTAGAATCGCGACATTGATGACCGATTTAGGGGTATGCTGCGTGAGATTGTACGCGGTAACGTCGTTGCCATTCATAGTAAGCCCAAATTGCGATAAGAGTGAAGACTACGTATTGTAGCGCAGTAAAAGTGAGACCTTTATAAAAGTATAGCGGGACTGAAATAGCATCGGCGATTATCCAGAGTATCCAATGCTCAATTTTGCGCCGCGCCATCAGCCACATCGCCATCAAAAACAGCGCGGTGGTCAGCATATCGGTGTAATCGACCCACGTAAATAAATGCAAACCTAATACCGCGCCATCAAAATTAAAGTTATTATTGATGACTGGTCTGAAGTAATACACCAACGCGACAAAGGCAATAGTCGCCGAGGCTAGTAAGGCGAGTATTGGCACATCTTTTTTATTAAGATGTTCTACTTGAATAGCATTCTGGGCGTTAATGTTTGCTAACGACTCATTTTGCTGCTGACCAGTAGGGTTGATATAATCTTGCTGTTTTTTTATGGCTGTGTTTTTCTTACTCTGTGTCCAATTGATCCAGCCATATAGACTCATTACCGTATAGTAGGTATTGATAAACATATCGCCAAATAATTGCCATTTCCACAACAGATAAACAAATATAGCGGTGCTGACGAGACCGATCGGAAATACCAAAATATTGGTTCTGCTGGCGAGTAAGACACTTGCTACCCCAAATATGACGGCAATCAATTCAAGAGCAATAAAGACAGTGGGATAGTCAGCGTATTGTCCAAATAACCAGTTAAAAATTTCTACCATGAGTATTCCCAAATATGAGCGGGTTTTATGTCTCGCAGTTTTATGTGCTCGAACTGTGAACGCGTCGCTAGCAAAGTGCGCCAATTATAACGTAGCTGCTCCAAAATGAAGTCAGGACTTTGCTTATTTTTCGCAACAAACAGATTATTTGTAACAAAGTATTAGAAAAATAATTATATTCAGGCATAATAAAGGCTCTGATTTTAAGTTTACAGTTATTCACTGAAATCAAACGACTGTTATTTTTCCACTTTTATGCTTATCCCAAGCCCTATAGTAGTAGACAAGGAAGCTTATCATGACGACTTGTATCACAGGCACTGGCCTGTATATTCCGCCTTATAGCATCAGTAATGAAGAGCTAGTAGATTCATTTAATAAGTATGTTGAGAATTATAATGCAAAGCATGCTGACGAGATAGCAGCAGGAACTTTGACTGCCCTAGAGCCTTCTTCAGCGGCCTTTATCGAAAAAGTATCTGGTATTAAATCACGTTATGTGATGGAAAAGAATGGTATTTTAGATCCTGAAATCATGGCACCAGTGATTCCTTATCGTCATTTAGGTAAAGAGCTGTCTATCATGGCAGAAATGGGTACTGCGGCTTTGAAAGACGCGCTAGCAGATGCAGGTCTTGAGGCGAATGACCTAGATGGTATCATTCTTGCCTGTTCAAACTTTCAGCGTACTTATCCTGCAGTCGCTATCGAGATTCAAAATGCAATTGGTATGATTGGTGGTTTTGCTTATGATATGAACGTTGCTTGTAGTGCCGCGACTTTTGGTCTATCGCAAGCACATGGCTCTATCGTTTCTGGTCTGGCTAAGCGCATCGCTGTGGTCAACGTTGAGATTACCTCAGCTCATCTAAACTGGCGTAACCGTGACAGCCACTTTATCTTTGGCGATGTCGCAACAGCATCTATCGTCGAAGAGCTAGAAACGCCAAAAGGTTATGAGATTCTTAACTCTAAGCTATTTACCCAGTTTTCGACCAATATCAAAAACGAATACGGCTTTATGGATCGCTCAGAGTTCTTAGCGGCACAGACTGAGATGTATCCAGACATCAAAGAGCCAGTCACCGACAAGCTATTCTTACAAAATGGTCGAAAAGTGTTCCGTGAAGTCTGTCCAAAGGTTTCAGAAGTCATCACTGAGCATTTGCAAGAAAACGATATCGCAACGTCTGATGTTAAAATGATGTGGCTGCACCAAGCCAACGCCAATATGTTGGATTTAATTCTACGTACTGTGATTGGTAAAGAAGCAGATAAAGCGATTGTGCCAAGTGTCATTGCTGAATTTGCTAACACCAGTTCAGCCAGTCCGATGATTGTTTTCCATCGCTATAAAGATGAGCTGGCATCAGGTGATTTGGGTGTGATTTGCTCATTTGGTGCGGGTTACTCTATCGGTTCAGTGTTGGTGCGTAAGGTTTAATTTTTAAAGTACAATCTGTTACTAATAAAAAATAGCTAAGAGCAACCTTAGCTATTTTTTTGTCTGTTGTTTTTATTATGAGCATTTAATCACATTATTTAAGCAATATATTATTCAAGAATGAGGCGCTATTTGCGAATATAACGGGAAGAATGCTTAGAATATCGACAAGAATGCGTAGAGGTTTTAATTTACCCCGAAAAATTTGCTATAATCACGGTCTTATTCCTCTCATCCAATTAAAAGTCCTTTTATGAAAGAATCCTTACGCCTGCGTTTAGACCAGATGGTAGACCGTTATGAAGAGGTCACCGCCTTATTATCAGATCCTAGTATCATCAGCGATAATAATAAATTCCGTGAATTGTCTGTCGAGCACAGCGACTTGATGGATATCACTACTTTATGGCAGAACTATGTGCGTGCAGAAACGGATCAGGCTGATGCAGAGGCTATGCTGGCTGATGCATCAGATCCTGACATGAAAGAGATGATGCAAGAAGAGATTGATAACGCCCGCGAGACCATCGTAGAGATGGAAGAGGCGCTCAATGTCATGATGCTACCGAAAGATCCAAATGATAAAGTGCCTGCTTTCTTGGAAATTCGAGCGGGTACAGGTGGTGATGAAGCCGCGATTTTCTCTGGTGACTTGTTTCGAATGTACCAAAAGTACGCGCAGACACAAGGCTGGACAGTGGAAGTGCTGTCGGCAAGTGAAGGCGAGCATGGCGGTTATAAAGAAATTATCACTCGCGTATCAGGCAACAGCGTGTATGGTCGCTTAAAGTTTGAATCAGGCGTACACCGTGTGCAGCGTGTGCCTGAAACCGAAAGCCAAGGTCGCGTGCATACCTCAGCTTGTACCGTGGCGGTGATGCCTGAAGTTGAGATTGATGATACAGTAGATCTAAATCCAGCCGATATCCGCTTTGATACCTTCCGTTCAAGCGGTGCGGGTGGTCAGCACGTTAACACCACTGACTCAGCCGTACGTTTGACCCACATTCCAACGGGTACCGTGGTAGAGTGTCAACAAGAGCGTAGCCAGCACAAAAACCGTGCGCAAGCGATGAAAATGCTGATTTCAAAGATTCAGCAAGTCAAAGTACAGGCTCAAGTTGATGCCGCAGACACCATCCGTCGTGATTTGGTCGGTAGTGGCGATCGCTCAGAACGCATTCGCACTTATAATTTCCCACAAGGTCGCATGACCGATCACCGTATCAACCTGACGTTATACAAGCTTGATGCCATTATGGAAGGCGACTTGGATGAGATTCTTGATGCACTGTTGCGTGAGCATCAGGCTGATTTGATGGCGAGTATTGGCGGTGAGTAATATTTAATAAATGTAGGATTTAGTTATTTATTTTGTTCAAAGTGCGTGTTTAAAGGCATATTAAATGAATGTTTGTAAGCTGTTAGCTGCTACTTTTATGTCAAGTATTTTAATGTCGCTATCTGCTTGCGAGGTACCAAACAATCAGCCATTAAAGGATACAACTTCGAGTGGTTCGGTAACCAAAGTTGAAGAAGGGCATGAATCAAAACAGTTAGTGAATCCTCCAGTTGAGCAAAAGCTCAGCCAGAGTGAGTTGGATAGTATTTATCAGGTATTAGATGAGTATGAAGGATGTATTGGTATCGTTGATACCACAGCATGTTGAAGAAGCTTGTCAGTCTATAGGCGGGACTATGAAACCACAGGGAATGGCAGGTTGTTTCAGCTGTGTTCAACAGTACTCAGATGGCGGTCAATTCTGTACAGATGGCTCAGAATGTCAGGGAGACTGTAGAGGTTGGATGGATATGGAACAAACAGAAGGCGGCGATTTTGCAGGTCAGTGCGCCTATGACGACAGTATTTTTGGTTGTTATTCAATTATTAAAGAAGGTAAGCAAGTATCAGGTGGTTGCATAGACTAAGTAAAAGATTACTTAGTTTGTATTAGCCAGTTTAATGATCTCTAAAATGAAACATGAACCACAATTAAATTTTGAGAATTTTATGTCAAAGCACAATAATCAGAACCAAGACCAAACCCCAGTTGTAGAAGACGCTAACGAGCTGATTGCGCAACTGCAAGCCAAGCTAGACGATATCACTGCTTCAGGCAAACAGCCGTATCCAAATACGTTCAAACGCACCGATTATGCGCAAGATTTGCAAACTGCTTTTGACGGCGTCTCAAAACAAGAAATTGAAGAAAAAGCGGCGAATGGCGAAAAAACACAGGTCAACGTGGCAGGTCGCGTCATGCTGAACCGTGGTGCCTTTATTGTTATTCAAGACATGACGGGTCGCATTCAGTTATATGTTGCACGCAAAGAGTTGGATCTAGAGACGTTAGCGACCATTAAATCATTAGATTTGGGTGATATTGTTGGCGTATCAGGCTATATTGGTCGCTCAGGCAAGGGCGATTTATATGTGCATATCGAAGAGTTTCAGTTATTGACTAAAGCGCTACGTCCGATGCCAAACAAGTTTCATGGTTTAGCTGATGTCGAAGCGCGCTATCGTAATCGTCATCTTGATTTGATGACCAATGAGACGACTCGTGATACCTTTATAATTCGCAGTCAAGTCATTAGCGGCATTCGCAAGTTTATGTTAAATGAGCGTTTCATGGAAGTTGAGACGCCGATGATGCATCCTATCCCAGGTGGTGCGGTGGCACGTCCGTTTGTGACGCATCATAACGCTCTAGATATGCCTTTATATCTGCGTATCGCGCCTGAGCTTTACTTGAAGCGCTTAGTCGTTGGTGGTTTTGAAAGAGTGTTCGAGATTAACCGCAGCTTCCGTAACGAAGGCGTATCAACTCGCCATAATCCTGAATTTACCATGATTGAGTTTTATCAAGCGTATGCTGATTATCATGACTTGATGGATTTGACCGAACGCTTATTTAATGAATTGGCGATGGATATTTTGGGCACAACTGAGATTACTTATCAAGAAGAAGACATTAGTCTAAAAGCGCCATTTATACGTTTGTCTATGTCTGATGCAATTGCAAAATATGCTGAAAATTTCGATATGGCACGTATCAATGACCGTGAATATCTGGCAGAGTACGCCTCGACAACGCTTAAGCAGCAAGTGAAAGAGGTGTTTGGTGTGGGCAAACTACAGACTATTATCTTTGAAGAAACCGCTGAACACCAATTGCGTCAGCCAACTTTCATCACTGAATATCCAGCGGAAACTTCACCACTGGCACGCCGTAGTGATGACAATCCTGAAATCACCGATCGTTTTGAGCTATTCATCGGTGGTCGTGAACTGGCAAACGGCTTTAGCGAGCTTAATGATCCTGCTGATCAGGCAGAACGCTTCCGTGGACAAGTCGCTGAAAAAGACGCTGGCGATGATGAAGCGATGCATTTTGATGAAGAATACATCGAAGCGCTGTCTTATGGCTTACCACCAACCGCAGGTGAAGGTATCGGCATTGACCGTTTAGTGATGTTGTTTACTGATTCTGCCAGTATTCGTGATGTGATTTTGTTCCCGCATATGCGCCGCAAGTTAGAAAGCTAAAACTGGTTTACTTGCCATAAATCCATGCTGGGACTAAACTGGACATAAGAAAGCTCTTTTGCTTTCAATGGAATGGTCCCAGATTCTTTATGAGACCTCATTTATAGGGACATCATGGATACTCAGCACGCGTCACCCTCACTTTGGCAACAAATGATTCAACAAAGTTTCTTATCTTTGTATGAGTTATCAGCAGATAAAACAACCAATCCTGAGCAGTTTCAAGGTTATGATTTCGTTTTTGAGTTTTCTGGCGCTATCATTTATCTGATCGTCAATGATGTGGTGATGCAAGCGAGTATGCAAAAAGTAGACAGCGCTCAAGTTCGTGAGTGGAGAAAAGAAGTTGTCAACCAACTAATCAAGCGTCACGCTCAGCTTTATCTAAAAAACGATAGTTCGATGGCAGAAAGTAATACCTCGGCAGCTGGTAAGGATGTTTATTTCATTGGTTTGACGTCACTGTCTGTCACGCATCAAGATGATAAACCACAAGCATCCTCGCATACGGTTGATTATGAATATGGTAGTCAGTTTTTTGCTGAAGACTGTGTTTTAGATCTGGATGATGAGCAGAGTGTCTTACAGGTATTTAGCCATCAAAACTTTGTCGATATCATCAGCCAATTGGTTACGCCAAGCGATTTGTCCGCATTTTTAGACTTTCATCGCAGCCAGCTGACAGGGTTTGAGTCATTCCAAGACGAGTCGACATTACTTACCCAGTTTTTACAGTCGCCTGACTTTCATCAAAGAGCGATTAGGGTGCAAGAGCAATTGATTGACAATCAGTTGATCGATCAGATTGAGCAACGCTTGCTCAAAGCTACAGAACCAGATCAGGCAGTCTTTGCCAAAGCACTCATGGCTGAGATTCAGAAAAATACTCGGATGTGGTACAAGCTGTTTAATAGTTTGATCAAACATTATTATGAGGCAGGTCAACCCCTACCAAAAGAGCCGGTTGATATTTTGGTCGATGAGTCAATGTACACTTACGCTTGTCTGGTTGAAAAAATCTTAGCTTACAAAACGATGGATCAAGACTCTCGCTGGAATGGTTATGTTTGTCATGAGCACTCTTATCACGTGTTTGGACGCCATTATCTGATGGTTTTCTATGCGCAAGATGATAATAGTTCGCTGAGTGCTGACAAGGTGCGCACGTCTCAACAAGATTTGTTGTTGGAGCTCAATGCTCAAATGCAGGATCCAGTGATGGATGATTTGTTTTTGATTGGCGTAGAGTTTAGACCTTGTGATGATAGCGTCAATACAAAGGTGCACTTAGATGCCTTTTATCAAAAAGGCTCAGTGATTGACGCCAATACTCAGCGCTTATACAAACGTTTAGCACAACTTCAAGCGCAGTTATAATCTAAACCTAATATAGCCTACTGGTTTGACACTCCATCTATATTTGTATTATTCACATTGGCATTTATTATGACGCAGCAATATCAAGTTTTAGCGCGCAAATACCGTCCCAAAAACTTTCACGAGTTGATTGGGCAAACGCATGTTTCTCAAGCATTGATTAATGCGATTGATTATAACCGTTTGCATCATGCTTACCTCTTTACGGGCACACGCGGTGTGGGTAAGACCACGATTGCGCGTATCCTATCTAAATGTTTGAACTGCGATACGGGTATTACTAGTACGCCTTGCGGTGTGTGTGATAACTGCGTGGCCATCGATCAAGGGCGATTCATCGATCTTATCGAGATTGATGCGGCATCCCGTACCAAAGTAGAAGACACACGAGAGTTGCTGGATAATGTGCCGTATGCGCCAAGTCAGGGGCGTTATAAAGTATACCTGATTGATGAAGTGCATATGTTGTCCACACACAGTTTTAATGCGCTTCTTAAAACTTTGGAAGAACCTCCTGAGCATGTAAAATTCTTACTTGCCACGACTGATCCGCAAAAATTGCCGATTACCATTATTTCGCGCTGTTTGCAGTTTGTACTACGTCCGCTACCACAAACGTTACTCAGCGAGCATTTGGCAAATGTTCTTACCCAAGAGCAGGTAGGTTATACACAGCCTGCGCTCTGGCAATTGGCGAGCGCCGCCAAAGGCTCGGTACGTGATGCGTTGTCATTGACCGATCAGGCCATTGCTTTTGGTCAAGGTGCGCTCGATGATGTGACGGTTAATGCGATGCTTGGTTTAATTGATGCGGCTGATCTGGTCAGTTTAATTACTGATATCTATAACCATGACAAATCTGCTGTCGCGGCTCATATAGAACAAATGCGCGCGCAAATGGTTGATGCGACGAGTATGTTTGATGGTCTTACTGAATTACTGCATCAATTGGCGTTGACTCAGCTGTTGCCTGAAGTGGCATTAAATGTAAATGAGGCACAGGCGCAAGATATTAACACGCTTGCGCAGCATATGAGTCCAGATGTTCTGCAACTGTATTATGAGATTGTCGTGCAAGCACGTGAAGGTGTTAAGCTTGCGAGCACACCGATGCAAGCGCTGGAAATGTGCATTTTACGTCTGCTGGCATTTCGTCCGTTGCCAGTCGATGAGATATTAAATCATACTTATGCTGGCTCTTTATCACCTGAAGTACCAACTATAGAAGATGGGGCATCTACACCTTCTACACAGTCATCGAATAGCCAAACGGCTTCTGCACCGCCATTACAGTCTTATGGCGTTGATTATCAAGCACGAGATAATGATGATTTACAAGTCAAAACCTATAACAATTTTGAGCCAAGTTTGGCTCAAAATTCTGAGCAAAATCATGATGTATTAGTTACTAACCCTGAACCCATTGTTGAGCCTGAACCCGTTGTTGAGCCTGAACCCGTTGTTGAGCCTGAACCCGTTGTTGAGCCTGAACCCGTTGTTGAGCCTGAACCCGTTGTTGAGCCTGA